>JAHJDG010000009.1 GCA_018812265.1 bacterium
GACGAGCCAGTGAAGCCGCCACGTCCATCCGTTCGCTGTAGCGGCTGGATTTTGCCACCGCCACGAACGACGTCATCACCACCAGCAAGCAGACCATGACGAGGAACATCGTAATGAGCACCTCTATCATGCTGATACCCGCTTGCCGTCGCTTGCATGTTTTCATCGCTTTCCTCCTCATCCCTGAGTGCGGCCGAGTCTACCGGAGCACTTGGGCAAGACCCACGCTCAGCGTCCAGTAGCCCTCGGAATTCCCGTCGGCTTCCACCGCCAGCGAGTAGCCGTCGGGCAGTTTCCATTCCAGGCCGACCACCGGCCGGACAAGCTGGTCTCCGTCCACGTAATCCTCGCTTCCGCTCGCACTCGGCACCGGAACTCCGTTCATCGTGACGGTGACGTCCCGCTTGCCAATCAGGTACGGCTTGCCGACGCCGACATAGGGCACGATCGGCCCCAAACGGACGCCCACGGCCGCGACCGGTGTGATTTCATGCCAAAGGTACTTGCTCGTGATCTCCTTGCCCCCGCGCTTGGTGGTGGCCTCCGGCTGGAAACCCGTGTAGTTCACCAGCGCGAGGAACTGAAAACGATGGGCGACGGCGGGAATTCCAAGGCGCAGCCCGGCTCCCCATGCGAACCTCCAACTCTCTGAGATGCTGCTGTAGCCGCGCGGAAGATCACTGAAACTCATCGTCGCCGCACCCAGCGTCGCTCCCACGTCCAAAAACGGAGCCAGGCCGTAACGGGCCGTGAGACCCACCCGCTCGGAGACTACCGACTCGCGTCCGTCTTGAGTGCGGGGCGAGAGGATCTGCCAATTGACCCGCGAGGCTTCCACTGTCATGCTGGTCATCCGCTGACCCACGCAGAACATGGGGCCTCCGGTCATGGCGGCGGCGACTTGGACCGTGACAAGGATCGCCGCCAGGAATAGAAACCGTTTCATATATGCCTCGTGCGTTTGAACTTCTCGCCACTCAATACCGTTTCTTCACCTACGGTTGCGGGGGCAACGCCGCCCGCAACGTGAAGGTCTCGGTGAACGTATAACGGTCGCCGTACCGCGTGTCCACGGTGATCAGCACCGGTGAAGCGGCGTCGTCGTCTTGCAGGGTCAGATTGTTGAAATAGCTGAAGACGTACGACGTATCTCCCGGACATCCGGCCATGATCGTATTCGGATACGTGTTCCCGTGATTGGCCGTGCAGCGAATCGTGGAACCCGACACCAGCGGCCAATAGTTGTAGTCGTACACCGCGATGCGAATCAGTGCGTTCTGCCCGATGTACAGAGTCCGCTCGTTGGGATCCCCGTTCACCGTGATTTCACGAAGGTAGAGCTGCGGCTGACTGTAGGCGAAAATCACGTTGGTCGTCGCCCACACCGTTACGCTGTCGCCGGCCTCGTCCACGCCCGCGGTGGTCGCGAGAATCTTGGCCACGCCCGGTTGAGGCGGCGTTGCCGTACACGTAATCGGTCCGCCCCGATTCGGATCACTCAGAGTGTTGATCCATCGCGGAATTGTCGGCAACGGATTGCCGGAGAACAGCGTCACCCGGGCAAATCCGGAGGAATCCGTATAACCGGTGGCGGTCGTGATCACGCCGCCCGAGGTCGTGAAGTACACCGCCGTCCCCGGCGTAACCGGATTGCGGTAGCGGTCACCCACCAGGGCAGTGATTCTCACCGTGTCACCCACCACGTCCATGCCGAACATATTGCAGGGCGAAGCCGCCAGCGAAAGATGCGTGGAATCGCACGGACTGTAGATGGATCCGATATACGGCGGCCCCGCGTAAATCAAGATCTCGGTGGATACGGCCGTGATTCCCAGACACTGCGAGCGGATCCGGACGCTTCCCGATCTCGTTCCGCTGTTGTAGGAAACCGTCGCCCGCCCGTTGATCGTCGGAATGGGCCCGTTCGATGACAGGAAGTCGCCTCCGCCCGGCGAGTTGTTGATGTTGAAATATACTCCCGTGCCGTCTATCACCGGATTGTTGTTCACATCGCGTACGGTCGCGGTAATCAGAAGGGTCTCGTTTCGTCCGCTGCCGCGCACACCCACCGAGTTCGGGAAGTAGGCCAGCGCGATGCTGTTGGGCACTCCCGGAATCAAATACACCGTGTACCGGCCGGTCACCTCGCCCGCGCGAGCGGTGATTTGAGCCGTGCCGGTCTGCGACGATGAGAACGCCACTCGCGCGTTCCCCTGCGCGTCGGTCGTCCGGCTGGCTGTGATATTCCCGATGGTCGTCGTAAACAACACTTCCACGTTGGACAGCGGATGGCCGACGGCGTCTATGACGTGGGCCGAGATGGTGTCAACCGAGATCCCGTCCGCCGCCAGAGTGTCGCGCATGGCCGACAGCGTGACCGTCGCTGGCGGACCAACCGTGTACCGGATCTGCACGCTGTCTCGCGCCGACGGATTGTTCTCCGCCCATGCACGAACATAGAATGTATCGGGGGTCGTGCTGGACGTCAATATGTTGCTTCCCATGCCACCGATCGTGGTGATCAGGTTTTCCAGTGAACCGGACTGCGGCGGAATCGAGAATCTTACCTGCGTATTATCGGGCACCGGATTGCCGTTCTGGTCGGTCACGACTACGGCAAGCGATGAACTCGAAACGTTGTCGGCCACCAGAACCGTGGGAGTCGCCGTGAGTGTCAAATGACTCGGTGTAGATGGAGCGAAGGTAACGTTCACCTGGTTCTGAAGAACGTTGCCGTAGCGCGCCGTCACATTCGCGGTTCCGGTCTCCGTTGCCGAGGTCAACGTCGCCGTGGCGATCCCGCTGGCGTTGGTCATACCCTGATTGGGGATGGTTCCGAGCGTCGTTCCCATGGACACCACCGCCTCGCTGATGGCCACGGAAGTGGTCGTCTCGAACACGTGGACACGGATCATTGACGTCGAACGGCCGTCGGCAATCACGTTGGACGGCTGGGCCGTCACGTTCACGGTCACTCCGCGTTCCGTGATCGCCACCTGTCCCTGCGCGCTGCCGGATGAAGCGATGATCGTTGTGGCACGATCGCTGGTGGATGCCTGCGATACATAGATAATCGAAGTGACTCCCGATCCGTCCGTCTGCGTTTGCACGGCGTCCAGCGAGCCTCCCACCGCCGACCAACTCACCGTTGCTCCCGCCAGCGGAACGTTCATCTCATCGTACACGATGGCCTGAACGGGAGTGCTCGAAACGCCGTTGGCCCGCAACAGCGTGCTGGAAGCCGATACTTGGAGTTGCTGCGGAGTGGGGATGTAAAACGAAACCAGCACCGTATCCGCAATCGTATTGCCGTACCGAACCACAACGGAGGCTATTCCGGGAGTGGTTCCCGTCCGCAAGGCTACCGATGCGGTTCCCGAAGCGTCGGTGCTCGCCTGAGCGGGCATTTGACCAAGCGAGGCTCCGAACCGCAGCGGGGCCGAGGGAATTGCCGTCAGGCCGGTGGTTTCGCGGAGATGCGCCGTGATCGTCGTCGTCGAGACTCCGTTGGCCGGCAACGTCGAGAGCGATGGAGATACGGTCAGCGTCACGCCGCGCGTGGCAATCGTGACCGTATCCGCCGCGGTGCCGGCCCGCGCGATGATGGAACTGTAGCTGTCTCCGCTGCTCGCCGGAGCAACGAAGGAATTCATGGTCATTCCGTTCTGATCGGTCACCGAAGCGGTCCGCGTGAGCCGCCCTTGTCCGTTCACACTCCACTGCACCTGCGCGTTCCGCAGCGGAGCGCCGGTCTGGTCCACCACCACGAAGAACAGCGACGTCGAGTCCACGCCATTGGCCAACAGTGAACTCTGGGTGGCGTTCAAGGCCACAGTGGAGGCCGCCGGCGCGAACAGCGATACCGTGACCGTGTCGGTCAGAACGTTGCCGTAGCGGGCTACAATGTTTGCCTCGCCGGTGTTGGATCCGGCCCGGAACGTGACGGTCGCCGTTCCCGAGGAATCCGTCACCACACTGGCCGGGATGGTTCCAAGATTCGTTCCGAGTTGAACCGTGGTTCCGCCGATCGCTACGTAGCTCGAGCTCCGTCGCAGGTCGAGCCGCACCTGGGTGGTGGCTGAACCGTTGGCCGGAAGCAGAAGTTCATCGGCGGTCACGGACAACAGAATACCGCGCAGAAGCATCGGCTTCTGATCGTTGTCCCGCTCGATGGCCACTTCGACGCTCACGTTCTGATCCTGCGTCAGAGCCGCGCTATAATAGGTAGAGACGGCCACGCCGCTCGAATTGGTCGCAACGAGATCGGGGAAGCAGGTTCCTCCGCCGACCGCCAGGAAAGACACCGGCGTGTTCGCCACCGTCTGTCCGCCTTCGTTCCGAACCACCGCCGTAACGGTGGTGTTCGAGACGCCGTCCGCCATCAGTTCGCTATGAGCCAACGTCACGGTCAGCGTGTCGGCCTCGATTCCGGTCAATTGCACGTTGGTCTGTGCGCGCAGGGTGTCTCCATATACGGCGGTGATTTCCACCGGGCCGGATTCCGTCGCGCTGCGATAGGCCACGGTGGCGATGCCGCTCGAGTTCGTTTGCGCGGTTTGAGCGATGGATCCGCGCGTCGCCGCAAAGTACACCGGCACGCCGTTGATCGCGAATCCACTGGTGGTCTCGCGTACGAGCGCGTTGGTTTGAGTGGTGCTCACGCCGTCCGCCGGCAGATACGGATCGTCCGCCCAGGCCGATAGCGTAATTCCCAACAGCCGCAGCGTTCGCATGTCGGAAAGCGAACCCGCGATGACGCTGACGTTTTGCGTAGCGTCCGTGCGCGACGCTCCGCTGTAGAACGTGGCCGTCGCTCGACCGAGCGAATCCGTAATCGTGCTGTTCGGCACGAGCTCTCCGATTCCGGAACCGGCCTGCCAGACAAGCGCAACTCCTTGAATCGCGAGTCCGTAGGCGTCGCGCACTTGCGCCGTCAGAGTGGCGGTGGAAATCCCGTTCGCGAGCAGTGAGTTAGTATTGCTTGTCAATCCAACCGTTGCGACCGCCGGAGCGGCAAACAGCACTTCGCCGTATCCGGAGGCGCTCTCGCACGTCGCCACGATACCCGAAAGTCCGCGCTGACGCGAGGAGATCAAATGCGTGGTAAACTCGCCCAAGTTGTTCGTGTAGCCGGAAGACGGGCTCATTTGACCGAGCGTGGCGCTGACCGAGATCGCATAGCCGCTTCCCACGGAGTTGCCGAAAACGTCCGTCACTCGACAAACCACCGCCGTGGAGCTGATCCCGTCCGCCGGAAGTTCGGTAGCCGCGGGCGTCACTTGAATCCGCGCCGCTGCGCCGGGCAAATAGGTAAGAGTCTCGCGGTCGAGGAGTCCCTGCACCTCGGCCGAAACCGTATCCGTTCCGACCGCAGTCGGGCTGATGAGAGTCGCATAGGCGTAGCCGCCGACCGTGGTGGTCGTGTAGAGTGCATTCGTGCGTCCGAATCCGCCTCGCGAATCGCGATGGTTCTCGTCGAAACTCCGATTGCGATCGCGCGATGCCGGCTTCACTGCCCCTCCCCACTTCGAGGACGGCGCGACCTCTCGGTCATTGCGACGCGCGGCCACTCCTCCGCCACCCGCCAGCGATCCGTACCGGGCCGCAAAGGTAACGCTCGTCCCGTCGGACACCGGCCGGCCCTGCGCATCGAGCACCGTGGCCCGCAAGGCGGATTGCGCGTTTCCGTCGGCCACAAGCTGCTGAGGATTCGCGGAGAGATTGATCGTCGCCGCCAGAGTCGGCGCCAGATAGATCACCACCGAACCCTGTACACCGGCTTGCGAAGCGATAATGGCCGCCGGTCCCACCAGCAATCCGGCCTGAAACGTGGCGTTCGCCACGCCGTTCGAACCCACCGTAGACGATTCGGTGACGATCCCGCCTTGCGCGGAGAAGCTTACCGGCGTTCCTTCCGAAACGGGATTTCCGAAGGCATCGCGAACCGTGGCCGTAATCGTCGTTGTACTGCTGTTGTCCGCGTAAAGAGTATCGGCGGCGGCGGTGACCGTCACCGAGGCACTCGGTCCGGCCACAATCTGCACCGATGTTTGTCCGCTGATCTGGCCCCCCGTGGTGGCCGCCACCGTTGCCGTGCCGACGCCGGAAGAAGCAAACAGCTTGGTGATCGCCACGCCCCCCGTCGTTCGTGCCGTCAGGAGACTGAGCGTTCCGCGCGTCGTCGAGAACGAGACCACGGTATTGTCCACAACCGGCTGCCCGCGATCGTTAAACACGCGAGCCGTGATCGTCGCGCTGTCGGTCCCCGCCGAGATTTGCGGCCGGCTGGAACTCACTTCGATCAGGCTGGCTGACGCCGGCTGCAGGAAGGCGATCCGCGCGCTGTCTGCGCTTGATCCGTACCGTGCGATCACGAGGGCCTGTCCGGTTTCCGTCGTCGAAACCAGCGTCGCCCGGGCCGTGCCCGTCAAACTGTCGGTTCGGGCTGGAGACGTGATCGAACCGACGGTCGTCGAGAAGAAAATCAGAACGCCCGCAATCGGATTATGGTTCTCGTTGCGGAGGCGTGCGTAAACCAGAGTTGAGGAGATTCCGTTGTCCGCGAACAGCGTATCCTGATCCGCCCACACGGTCAGATCTCCTTCCCGTGCTTCGGCCGCTCCCACGCTGATAACGGCGGTTCGGATCTCACCCATCCCCACCAGCTCGGTGCGCAATTGAACCGGCCCGCTGTCCGGCGGAGCCGTGAACGTGGTCCGCGCCCAACCGAGGAGATCGCTATTCACGGTGGTGTCGGCTCGCGATCCGCCCAGAACTCCACGGTTGACGCTGAACCGAACCCGCTCGTTGTGGGCCGGAGCGTTCTCCTCATCGAGAATCCGGGCTCCAATCGCGGCCGTCTGCCCCGGAGCGACAATCCCCGGTTCGATGGCGACGGTATCAATATAGGTGAGCACACTCGTGCCGCCACCCGTGGGGCTGATGTCGCCTTTTTGTTCACAACCCAGCCACAGCACCAGTGCGGCCAAAACAATCGCGAGGAGCCACACACTCATCGCCCAGCGGCTGTGCTTCACGATCCGTCCTCCTCTATCTGCAGTTGTACTCTTTCAGCTTGTAAAGCAGAGATCGGTGCGAGATCTCCAGAAGTTTCGCCGCGCGCGTCCGGTTGTTGTTGGTCAACTTCAACGCGCGCTGAATCAATTCGCGTTCCACGCGAGGAACCAGTTCGCTCAGCGTTTGCTTGATGCTGAGCTGTTCCTCGGGTATTTCGACCCGGAACTCCTCCGCCGCGCGGCGCACTTCCGACGGCAGCGAGTCCACCGTAATGGTGTTGGAATCCGAAAGCACCACGGCTCGCTCCACGATATTTTGCAGCTCTCGAACGTTGCCCGGCCACGCATATCTCATGAGGATCTGCATGGCGTCCAATGCTACGTCCATCTGCGAACGCCCGTGCGTTAATCTCTTCAAGAAATGGTGGACGAGCAAGGGAATATCCTCCGGACGTTCCCTGAGCGGCGGCATGACGATCGGAATGATATTCAGCCGGTAAAAGAGGTCTTCCCGGAATCTCCCCGCTCGCACCTCTTCCCCCAGGTTTCGCGACGTGGCGGCGATGACGCGAACGCTGACCGTCAACTCGCTGACGTCACCCAACCTCCGCAGCCGCCCCTCCTGCAGGACGCGCAAGAGCTTGACCTGCAGCGACGTCGGCAACTCGCCGATCTCATCTAAGAGCAGCGTTCCTCCGTCCGCCTCCTCGAACAAGCCGCGCTTGGTGCGAACGGCGCCGCTGAACGCTCCGCGGACGTAGCCGAACAGCTCCGACTCCAGCAGCGTTTCCGGTATCGCGCCGCAGTTCACCGTCACGAACGGATTGTTGCGAATCCCGCTGTGGAGGTGAATCAGGCGGGCAATCACTTCTTTTCCCGTTCCCGATTCCCCGCTGATCAAAACCGTGCTGTTGAAGGGCGCGATGCGCTCGACTTTCTGGAAGATATCCCGCATCACCGCCGACTTTCCGACCACGTTGGCGAACGAATAGCGTTCCGCCAACTCGCGGCGAAGCCGGTCGTTCTCCGTTCGCAGCTTGCGCTGTTCTATGGCGTTCGCCACCGTCAAGTCTATGACCTCCGGCGACAATTCCTCTTTGGCCACGTAGTCCAGCGCCCCCACTTTCATCGCCTGAACCGCGTTCTGAACATGCCCATAGGCCGTCATGATGATAATGGGCGTATCCCGGTTGATAGCTTTGAGTTTCCGCAGGACTTCCACGCCGTCGTCGCCGGGAAGCTGATGATCGAGCAGCACCAGATCGAACTCTTCCTCCCCGTACACGTCAAGCGCACCGTTGCCGTCAGGTACGGTTGTGACGACGCAATCGCGTTCCTCGAGGTGTTCCTTCAGGAATGCGCTGTAATCGGATTCGTCTTCAACAACAAGAATCTTAACGTGGTGCATGAAGTTTGAGACCCCGTGACACGCGAAACAAGAGGCGTCACTGCAAGTGTTTGCAAGCCTTGTGCCACGCTACGCAACGCGGTGCAACATCAATAGCGGTGGGAGATTGCGGATGATTGCCGACAGCGGTACCGGAATTCTCCGCAGATGCTTGCGCATCCGGCGGCGCATATTGCCGCGTACCCGTTCAAACCAGCCGTCTCTTGCCGAGCAAACAGCCCTCGGCGATCCGCCGAGGGCTGGACACTCGCTCGAAGAGGAATGCGCGCTGTGCACACAACCTCCCCGCTGCGTGAGGTGCTTACTGGACGCCGTCCGGCGTGGCCGTCAGCACGCTGCCGGCGTTGTCAAGACAGGTCACCTGGATCTGATAAGTCGTCGGCGAGACCGCACCGTTGTAGGCATAGGCGAAGCTACCGGCCGCGAAGTTGCCCCCCGCCGGCAGTGACATATACGGATTGGTCTGCGGATCCACCAGAACCGTGGGAGCCGTAGCCAGCGTCATCGCCGCCGGATAGTCGGCGTAGTCAATCTCGAACATACCCAGAGCTTGACGGAATTGGTCAAGGTCGGCGCGCGCTGCGCCCACTCGCGCACGATCCTGCGCTCCCATGAAACGCGGCACGGCAACGGCGGCCAGAATGCCGATGATCACGATCACGACCAACAGTTCGATCAGCGTGAATCCCCGGCCGGCTTTCTTCCTGCGGATGGCTTTCAACATGATTCCTCCTGACTAACGTATTTTCGGTTGATGGATGTGCGACGTTCTGGTAATAGCTTTGGCAACACTCATGCCACGTTCTTACCTCTTTGATACTTCCTTGACTGGATTGAAGATGAACGCTGCTGACCGTAGCCCATGCGCTGAAGATCGGTCCATACAAGACTGCGTTCTGCAATGGCCGCTGCAAATCGCCTCGGCGTTCATTCGGCTGATGACCCGCTACCCTCGCGGGGATTCGATACCGTACCGCTGAAGCTTGCGATAAATCGTGGATGGATCTATTCCGAGGATCTCCGAAGCCCGCTTCTTCTGCCAACCGGTTTCTTCCAGAACCCGCAGCAGGTGCTGCCGTTCAACGTCCTCCAGTTTCGCGAGCGAGGTATCGTCATGAGTGTGAAAACCCGCGGATTCCGAAGAGCGAATCTTTCCCGGTAGAGTGGACGCCGGGATTTCCGCCTCTTCCGTAAGAATCACCGCCCGTTCGATGGTGTTTTCAAGTTCCCGCACGTTGCCCGGCCAACCGTAGCGCAGAAACAAACGGCGGGCTTCCTCGGATAGCGATTTCAGAGGAATCCCGTGGCGGCGGCACGTCCGTTCCAGAAAATACAGCGCGAGATCCAGAATGTCTTCCTTGCGCTCGCGCAGCGGATGAACGTGGATCGGAATCACCGACAAACGATAGTAAAGATCACTCCGGAATTCGCCGGATCGCTGCTTCCGCTCCAGATCGGAGTTGGTGGCCGCAATCACCCGCACGTCCACTCGAATCGGACGAGTCGCGCCCAACGGCAGCACCTCCCGCTCCTGCAAGGCCCGCAGCAGCTTCACCTGAAGCGCCGCCGACATGTCGCCGATCTCGTCCAGAAACAGCGTCCCCCCGTTGGCCGCCTTGAACAGGCCGTCCTTGTCCCTCACCGCTCCCGTAAAGCTGCCGCGAGTATGACCGAACAACTCGCTCTCCAATAGCGTATCGGGAAGGGCAGCGCAATTGATGGTGACGAACTCGCCGGTCGCGCGTTCCGATAGCTGATGGATCACCTGAGCCACCACCTCTTTCCCCGTTCCCGACTCCCCCGTGATGAGAATCGTCGAATCGGAGGGAGCCACCCGCCCGATCAGCTCGATCAGCTCGCGGATTTGCCGGGAGCTTCCGATGATCCGCGGGACCGCGCCCTCTTCGGCCAGTTTCGCCTTCAGCCGGCGGTTCTCCTTGCGCAAGGCCTGATTGTCGAGCACCTTCGCCACCACCGCCCGAATCTCATCCACCTGAAACGGCTTGGTGATGTAGTCCGCCGCACCCAGTCGCAGAGCCTCCACCGCCGATTCCAACGATGCAAAGGCGGTCATCACGACGACGCCCAACTCCGGATACCGCTTGCGCGCCGCGCTCACCAGTTCAAGCCCATTCATTTCCGGCATGCGAAGATCGGTGATCATCACCTGTTGCGGCTCTTCTTCCAGCACCCGCAGGGCTTCCTGGCCGCTCTGAGTCGCGCGGGCGCGATAGCCGTCCTTGCTGAGCAGCAGCGTCAGAAACTCGCCCATGCTGCGCTCGTCGTCAACGATCAGGATTTTTTCTTTCGCCATATTCGTTCAAATAGCTAATTCGAACCAGGTTCCGATTCCCGGCTCGGTGTTTAAAGTCAGCTCGCCTCCGTGAGCATGAACGGCTCGCAGCGCGGTCGGCAAAGCGAAACCGTTGGAAAAGCGCTGCACTCCCGAAAACGGCCGGAATGCGCCATCCTGCACCTCGGCCGACACTTCCTTCCCCTCCAGAAGAAAACGAACGGATCTCGGCTTGTGCGGACTGCGAGAAATCGCAATCTCGCCTTGCCCCTCCGCCCATTCGCACAGCGACAGCAGCACCGCACTGACCGCCAAACCGATCTGATCCGCGTCGAAATCCGCTTCCAGCGTGGCGGGCAGATTGTCCCGAATCGGCAACGTGATCTGACGGTCCGTTGCGTACCTCCGAATCGTCGTGGCCAAATCACCGCGCAAACGATTCGGCGCTTGCAGGTGGGCGAACGTCAGGAAATCGCACAGCAGACCGTTCAGCCGGTCCGACTCGCGCAGCGCCAGATCGAGATACGCGCCCAGTCCGTTCGCTTCCGAATCGCTCAACCGGATCATCTCCACGCAGCCTCGCACGGTGGCCAGCGGATTCCGGATTCCGTGCGCCAAATCCCGCGACAAGCGGCCGATGGCCGCCAGACGGTCGCGCTCCCGGTCGGCGCGCTCCGCCTCCTTCACGCGCGTCAAATCGCTGAACAGAATGATGCTGCCGCGTCGCTCACCGGTCATGTCAAATAGCGGTGAACACGAAAAACCGATCGGCCGATGACCGCTCGCAATCGGCAGCTCCATCTCACTCCGAATCTCTTCCGTCGGATCCTCGAGCAGCGGACGAATGGCCTTCCCGAACGGTGATTCGATATGCAAGAGCGAGCGCATCGTCTCCACCGGAGCATCGGCGGGCAATCCCAAAATCTGCCGCCCCGCCGGATTGGAATAGAATACCTGCAACTCGGGATCCACCACCAGCACGCCCGTGCTGAGCGAATCCAGGATCGCCTGCGTGTCCAGCCGTGCCTGCTCGAGTTCGCCCAGCGTCCGTACGTGACTGCGTTCCCGCTCCCGGAACCGTTCATAAACGTAAGCCGTCAGGAATGCGGTCACAACGAAGTTCACCGAATAGAGCAACGCATAGAAGCTCTGTTCGCTCAGGTAGGTGGCCGACTCGTTGCGATACAGCCAGAGCAGCCCCGCCGACGACAGCAGAGCCGTCCATAAGCTGGCCGGAAGGCCGGTCAAAAGTCCGGCCGATCCGACCGAAAAAAAGTACAGGAACACGAACTCGCTGCGCGCGCCGCCCGTGTATTGCAGCACCAGCGTATCCAGAAATACCGCGCTCGACAAGACCACCCATTTCAGCGAACCCACCAGTCGCCGACGACGAAACCACTCCCACGCGCCGAGACTCAGAATCACGTTGCCCGCAAACAGAGTCAGATACGGCACCACGCTCTGTCCGGTGGGCCGGAAGAGTATCGCCAGTCCCAGCAGCACGGTCACGAAAATCAGCCGCGCCGCCAGAAACGTCGAGAAGTTCCGTCCGGTTTCGAAGATGAGTCGCATCGCAGCGTTCTATTTGATCGCGCCGATCATGTCGAACATCGGCAAATACATGGCCACCAGCATCCCGCCGATCACCGCGCCCATGACGACGATTACCACCGGCTCGATGAGCGAGGTCATCGCCGAAACGGCCGCGTCCACTTCCTCATCGTAGAAATCGGCGATCTTGCCGAGCATCTCCGCCAAACGGCCCGTTTGCTCGCCGACCGCCACCAGCTGCACCACCATCGCCGGAAAGACTCCGCTCTCTCCCAACGGCACCGTGATGTTCTTGCCCTCGGAAATGGATTTCCGCACCCGTTCGATGGCCTGCTGAATCACCATGTTCCCCGCCGTCTTGGCCGTAATATCCAGCGCATGAAGAATCGGAACACCGGAGGAAATCAGCACGCCCAGCGTTCGTGTGAACCGCGCAATCGCCGTTTTCCGGATCACGCCGCCGATCACCGGCAGCTTGAGCAGAAACTTGTCCACCGCGATCTTGCCGTGCTCCGTCTTGTGCCATCGTTTGTAGATGAACAGAAGGACGACCAGAACTCCCAAACCCGGAAGAAAAGTCCGCTGCATGATCTCCGAGATCAGGAGCACGAACTTCGTGGGTCCGGGAAGCTCGGCCCCGAGGTCGGCGAACATCTTCGCGAACACCGGAATCACCTTGAGCAACATGAAAATTGTTGCGCCGAGCGCAACGCATGCGATGACCGTCGGATAGATCATCGCCCCTTTCACCTTCCGCCTCAAGGCGTCCGCCTTCTCGAGGTACGTGGCCAGCCGCTGGAATACCATGGCCAGTGCGCCGCCGGCTTCGCCGGCCGCCACCATGTGCACGAACAGATTGTCGAACACCTTCTTATGCCGGGCCAGAGCGTCCGCCAGCGACGAACCGCCCGAGACGGCGTTATGCACCTCGGAGATCGCCTTCTTGAAGGATTTGTTCTTGGTCTGTTCGGCCAGAATCTGCAGACACATGTCAATCGGCAATCCCGCATTGACCATCGTGCCGAACAGGCGGGCGAAGATCTTCAGATCTTTCACGCCCACTTTGCGCTGCATCCCGCCCGCCGCCAGATCCTTGGGTTTGCTGCGCACGTCCGCCACCACCACCCGCCGTTGCCGAAGCTTCGAGATGGCTTCCTGCTTGTCGCGCGCCTCAATTTCGCCGGCAACGCTCTTCGAGCCCGCCGTCCGTCCCTGGTACACAAAAACCGGCATGACTGTCCTATTCGGTAGTGAAGTTAACGACCCATACGACTTGCGAGCACACGCGCCTTGTCGCCCGGACCGCTCCGCGCGATTCCCAACATGCGCTCAAGTTCTTCGGGCAGATTCGACGCCGTCAACGCTCGCTCGGCCGACGCCTGCCCGGTGGTCACCAGATCATGCAGCGACGCGTTCATCGTCAACATCCCGTACTTCTGCGAAACCTGAAGCACGCCGTACATTTCGTGAACCTTGCTCTCGCGGATCAGCGCTCGAATCGCCGGCGTGCACATCATCACCTCAGCCGCCAGAACGACTCCCCCGCCGGTTCGCCGTGGCAATAGCTTCTGAGTCATCACCGCCTCCAGAGTCATCGAAAGTTGCGCCCGCACTTGGCCTTGCTGATGAGGCGGAAAAACGTCTATGATGCGGTTCACGGATTCGGTGGCCGAGTTGGTGTGCAGAGTGGCGAAAACCAAGTGACCGGTCTCGGCGGCCGTCAGAGCCGCTTGAATGGTCTCCAGATCACGCATCTCACCGACCATGATCACGTCCGGGTCCTGCCGCAACACGTACTTGAGCGCCGTCGCGAACGTCTTGGTGTCCGCCCCGACCTCGCGCTGGTTGACGATGGCTTGCTTGTGGGTGTGGACGTACTCGACCGGATCCTCAATCGTAATGATATGCACCGGCCGCTCGCTGTTGATGCGATCCACGATGGCGGCCAGTGTCGTGGACTTTCCCGATCCGGTCGGACCCGTCACCAAGATCAGGCCCTTCGGCTTGGAGGGAAATGCTTGGCAGATCTTGGGCAACTTCAACTGCTCAACGGTCGGAATTTTGAACGGAATCGCCCGGATCACCGTGGTCAGCGAACCGCGCTGGAAAAATACGTTGCCGCGGAATCGCGAAAGACCGTCTATCCCGAACGCAAAGTCCACTTCGAGATCCATCTCGAGCTTCTTCTGCTGCTTGTCGGTGAGGATGCTGTAGGCCAGACTCTTGCATTCCTCGGAGTGAAGAGTCTCATACTTGAGCATCTGTATCTGCTGATCCACGCGAATCCGCGGCGGGGTGTTCGCCGCCAGATGCAAGTCGCTCCCGCGCGCCTCAAGTAAATCACTGAGTAAGGTGCGAATGTCTAATCTCATCGAAATCTCCTGATCTTGCTGCGATAGCCTTAAACCACGTTGCCGGCGAACTGCTCAAAACGGACCATGGCCAGTCCCATCGAATTCACGATGCGCTTGACCACTTCCATGCGATCCGCAAAATCCTGCGAATTGATCGTTTCCTTGAAAGCGAGATTCCGCTTCCGTTCCGAGTCATAGGCTTCCAGAACAAGCCGCACGCCCGGGGATGCCGACTCGTCCGACGACAGACGTTCCATGTTGTACTTCAGAGTGGTCACCTCACAAGCCGCCACCTGCTTCAGGAACGTCATCAGCGATTCATTGTCGTATCGTCCGCCGCTGCCGCTGAAGATCCCCGGAATCACTCGATAAACCGCCCGCCCTTCCGCATCGAAGGGAGCGGGAACGACCGAGTGCTTGTCGGGCCACTCATGATAGCTGTTCTCATCCATCAAGAGTGAGTTCGGCGCGCAGCGCAGCGCCAACCCGCTGGCCCGCGGGATGAGCGCCGAACGCCGGATACTCCGCACCGATCCCGGCGCCAATGTGTCGAGACCCGTGGCCAATCCCATCTTCACCGCAAACCGAAGCGAAAGCCGCTCATACCGTCCGTTGAGTTCCGGCAAACCGCTGAGCAGCGCCGCCGACGTCCGGCCCGCGTCCGTCACGGTGTTGAACAGCACCACGCTGACCTCCGGCGAAAACGTCAGCACCGCTCCGCCGCCCTGCGCCGCGCTGCCGGTCACGTACCGGCGAGCGTCCTGCGCGAAACGCGTTAAGTCCGGCAGATTCGGCGTCTGCAGGATCGGCTTGTCGGTCTGAATCGCCAACACCGAGTAGTTCCGCCGGTATCGCTCTTTGCGACGCTCCAACTCCTGCTCCAAAAACAGGATCTCTTCAAGCGTCAGTGTATTCAGGAATATGGGTAGTCTGCTGCGCATACAACGCTACCTGTCAGATTTCACCGGTAACACGAAGCACTTCATCTATGGTGGTAATGCCCCGCTCAAACTTCTTGATCGCGCCCGTGCGCAGTGTGAGCATACCGTCCTCAACGGAAGCCGCCTCCAGTTCGGCGGTGGTCCTTCCGTCCAGGATCATCGTCCGTATTTTCGGAGTGATGGGCATGACTTCGTAAATTCCCGTCCGCCCGCGATATCCCGTGCTGTTGCATTCGATGCACCCCGCGCCCCGGTAGAACGTGTGCCCCTGATAGGCCTGCGGATCGAGATTGATCTCACGCAACGCTTCCGGATGAATTTCGGTCTCGGTCTTGCACTTCATGCAGATCTTCCGAATCAAGCGCTGAGCCACCAGGAGCGACAGAGACGACGACACCAGAAAACGCTCCACTCCCATGTCCACCAATCGCGAAATCGTCGCTGCGGCTGAGTTGGTATGTAAGGTCGTGAGCACCAGATGGCCCGTGAGGGCCGCCCGCACTGCGATCGAGGCCGTCTCCAAGTCACGAACCTCGCCGATCATGATGATATCCGGGTCCTGTCGCAGAAACGCTCGCAGCGCCGTGGCGAACGTCAGTCCCACTTCGTCGCGAACCAGCACCTGATTCAACCCGGAGAAGTTGTATTCGACCGGATCCTCGGCGCTCATCGTATTCACCGTCGGAACGTTCAACTTGGAAAGCACGCTGTAGAGCGTGGTCGTTTTGCCGGAACCGGTGGGACCCGTAACCAGCAGCATTCCGTAGGGCAAGCGGATCGCGCGTTCGAAGTCCGCCAGCGCCTTCTCCTCGAATCCGAAGGTGGTCAAATCGAGTGTCAGATTCGTCTTGTCGAGAATCCGCATCACCACCTTCTCGCCGAACAGCGTGGGCAGCGTGGACACCCGCAAGTCAATCGTACGATCCGACAGCTTCATCTTGATGTGTCCGTCCTGCGGCACGCGGCGCTCGGCGATGTTAAGGTTCGCCATGATCTTGGCCCGCGAAATCAGGGCGTTCCGCATGTGATACGGCGGCGACATGACTTCCGTCAGCATGCCGTCCACCCGGAAGCGAACCCGAAGCTGGTATTCATACGGCTCGACGTGAATGTCCGATGCGCCGCGATGCACCGCGTCGGCGATGATCCCGTCCAGCAGCTTGACGACCGGCGCCGCCTCGATATCCTCACTAAGTTTGTCCGCTTCCGCATCATCGCTGTCCTGAATCACCTCGGCCGCGACGTCGTCTCCGATGTCGCGCAGAATCTTGTCCAGCGTTCCACCCAGATGATAGTAGAGCTCGATGGCCCGGAAGAATTGCGTTTCCGTCGCGACGACCGGCTGCACGTTGAGTCCCGTGATGAACTTGATGTCCTCGATGACGAAATCAATACTCGGATCCACCAGCGCCACCTTGAGCGTCTTGCCGTTGCGTTGAACCGGCAACACCTGGTGCTTCTGGATGAACTCGGGCGACAGCAGTTTCCGTACATTCTCCGAAATCTCGGCCGCTTCCAGATCAACGACCGGCAAATCGTAGTAGCTGGCCAGAAACGAAGCGACCTGAACTTCATCCACCACTCCAAGTTTGCAGAGCTCGGTTACCACCGAGTTCCCCGAGTCCTTCTGCCTCGACTTGAACAAAAGGAACTGCTCCTGAGTGATGATGTTGTTGTTCAGGAGAAGGTTAGGAAGGCGCGAGTTCATTGAGCGAGAGTTTCGTTTCCGTTAATCATCCGGTCAAGCATCCTGCAATGGATCGAGTTCTCGCTTTGCAAAACGCATACCACGCCCGACCGTGAATGGAATCCTGCAAGGGCCGCCAATGGGAACGTTTCTTCCCTGTGCGTCAGGATTTCCCGTTCGGTTTCCCTTCGCCACCCTCGGTTCCGCTGCGCCGCCGGGACGTTGCGAGATGGAAACCAAAACGCGAAGCGGTCGGTTGAGTTCCGGCGGGCCGCGACGAACCGGTTGCGTTCTTGCGACACGGCGCGGAGAATCGGTCAGACACGAGAAAGCCCCGGCGCTGCGTCCGGGGCTTCTCGCAATCGAAATCGAGTGGCGCGTATCAACCACTGTGGCGGATCAGCAGGATGTCTCCGTCCTTGACCGGGTACTCTTTGCCTTCGAGCCGCAACAGGCCTTTTGCTTTACAGTGTGAATATCCGCCTTCGCGGGTGAAATCATCGAAGTGCACGACCTCGGCCCGGATGAAGCCGCGCGCCAAGTCGGTATGGACTGCGGCGGCGGCATCTAGAGCCGTTTCACCGTTTCGCAGCGGCCAGGCCCGGTTCTCCTTGTCGTTGGTGGTCAAGAACGTTATCAAGTCCATCATGCCGAAGCTCGCCTTCAGGACTCGCTCGCGGGCGAGCTCGGTCACTCCGATGTCTTCCATGAACACGGCTCGCGCCTCCGGTTCGAGACGCGCGATCTCACCTTCCAGATTTGCCGAAAGGGCGATGGCCGTGATTTGATGGGGATTGAGCTTGCTATGAAGATCGGCAAGGCTCGCTTCGGCCTCTGGCAGTGCGTTTTCGGCGGCGTTGATCACAGCCAGCGCGGGCTTCTCCGAGAGGAATTGGAATCCGCGCAGTCGCTTCTTCTCGAACGGATCCAGAACCATTTTCCGCAGCGGCGTACCGGCCGCGAGTTGTTCGTTCGCCCGCTGCAACAGGCCCACTTCGAGTTGATCCTCGGTCGTCAGCACCTTGACTTTGCGTTGTCGCTCCAACCGTTCGAGTCGCTTCTCGAGGATAATGAGATCGGACAGGATCAGTTCATCCTGCACGGCCAGCACGTCGCGCAGCGGATCGAGCGGCTCAGAGATTTCATCGGCTCCGAAGGCGCGCGCGACGATGAGCAGCGCGTCGGTGTATTTGACGCCGCCATCGAGCGCGGCGGTGAACCAGTCGGATTTGGCCGCGCCCGCATCGAAGGCGGGAGCATCCACGTACTCGACGGTCACGCAGGTTCGCTTGTGCGAGCCGGTGATGTCGGCCACCTTGTCCACGCGCTCATCGGGGACGTGAGTCACACCCTGTTGCACTTCGTGTTTGAAGGTGGCGGCGGGATCCGGTTCGGTTCCGGTGAGCAGGTGGAAGGTGGTGGTCTTACCCGACCGCGACTTTCCGATGAGGCCGATTTTCATTGAGGTAGTAACGGAAAATGTTTTTTGACCAAACGAACTTCGTTACCTAATAAAAATACTGAAATTCTGAAACGCTGAAAACCTAGCTATTTCGGGGAATTGAGCCATAGGGCGGGGAGAATTCAGGAGCAAGGGGAGCAGGCGGGAATAGTAGTCTATTTGAGACAAGATATGTTGAGGAGGCGAGAAAGTCAAGGAAAATTGAGAATACGTTCAAATGGCGGTTGGATCGCTGTTTTGGGGGAATTGGCATTGGAGATAGTAAAGGAAGATGTTCTGAAGAGAGGCGATGAGGGAAATCCAAAATCCGAAGCAACACCCTTCTTGTATTCCCCCCAAAACGAAGATTTGGGGGAAAGGAATGCATCAGTAGTCATCCGTCTGTAAACAGGGAGAGAAGCGCACTGCCGTGCGGCACTACAGCAAGGGGGAGCGCATATCCATGCGGTGCTACAAAGATTAAGGCCAGGCGAGCGCCCGGATCGGCGGTCTCAGGGGGATGTTGGGCCGGAGGCCCGACCCAGGGGAGAGAAAGATCTCAACACAGGCGGCTATTTCAACAATACCATTTTCCGCGCTTGAGAAAATCCTTCGCTTTGAAGAAGGTACAGATAGACTCCCGAAGCCAGAGCGGAGCCGTCGAAGGAAAGCGTGTGAATGCCGGTGGGTTGAATACCGTCTGCAAGAGTTGCGATTTGTTCGCCCAGGAGATTGAAGACGGTTAGCCTGACGTGCGCAGCCTTGGGAAGAGCATAGGAGATTCGTGTGGACGGATTAAAGGGATTGGGGAAGTTGGGATAGAGCATGTATTGGCTCGGCGCGCTTAGGCAGATCGGTTCGCTGTCCAGTTGATCGGGACCCGTCTTGACCAGATAAAAATCGCGGGAGCCAGCCCCGAACGACTCGGTGTATCCGGCCATGATATAGCCGCCATCAGAGGTCTGCTGAACGGACTGGGCTTCATCCCAGGTGTTCCCTCCAAAGGTGCGCGTCCACAACAAGCCCCCTTGACTGTTCGTCTTGACCAGATAGAGATCATTCGAGGCTGCACTGAGAGAATAGGTGTATCCGGCTATGATATAGCCTGCGTCGGTAGTTTGCTGAACGGAATAGCCGTACTCCCAGCTACTCCCGCCATACGTGCGCGTCCAGAGCGTGTCGCCGAGGCTATCCGTCTTCACGAGATAGAAATCGTAGAGGCCCGCGCCAAACGACTCGGCATATCCCGCCACGATATAACCTCGGTCGGTGGTCTGCAGAACGAAAAGGGCTTCATCCCGGCTCCCCCCTCCATAGGTGCGCGTCCATACCGTATCGCCGAGGCTGTTCGTCTTCACCAGATAGAGATCATAGTTGCCCGCGCCAAAGGAAAAGGTGGTTCCCGCCAGGACATAACCACCGTCGGCGGTCTGCCGAACGGACCACGCTCCATCCGAAGCGCTCCCGCCATAGGTGCGCGTCCAGAGCGTATCGCCTTGACTATTCGTCTTCACCAGATAGACGTCGCTCCGGCCTGCACCGAAAGAGTCGGTCCATCCCGCCACGATGTAGCCGCCGTCGGAGGTTCGCTGAACGGAGTAGGCGTAATCATTGTCGGTTCCCCCGTAGGTGCGCGTCCAGAGCGTATCGCCTTGACTGTTCGTCTTCACCAGATAGAAATCGGCAAGGCCCGCGCCACGGGAGTGAGTGTATCCGGCCACGATGTAGCCGCCGTCGGAGGTCTGCTGAATGAAATAGGCCCAATCATCGTTGGTTCCCCCATAGGTGCGCGTCCAGAGGGTGTCGCCGAGGCTATTCGTCTTGACCAGATAGAAGTCATGGCCGCCCGCCCCGAAGGATCCCGTGACTCCCGCCACGATGAAGCCACCGTCGGAGGTCTGCTGGATGGAGTAGGCCCAATCGTAGCCGCTCCCGCCAAAGGTATGTGTCCAGAGGGTGTCGGGATTGGGCTGGGCACCAGCCGTAACAAGCAAGGACAGCATGAAAACGAGAACGGTGATTGTCTTCATGTCAGAACCTCCCCAATTGGTTAATTCCAATGTACGCACGAAATCCGCGATTGTCAACGGCGTAGGCGCGATGAATCGGGCCCCTACAACAACACACTGCCGTGTGGAACTACGAACGGATAGAAGCGCACGCAGTGCAGCCCTACAAAGGCGCATATCCATGCGGCGCTACGAAGATTCGGGCTCGGCGGGCAGACGGGCACGATAAATCGGCCCCTACAATAACACACTGCTGTGTGAAACTACGGATTCGCAGAGGCGCTCCCCCCCCTGCCCCCCCGTAAACGGAGGGGGGAAAGAATAGCCCGTTCCACGTGGAACGGGCCGAATCCTGCACAGGAGAGGTTTGTTGCGGCTCACGCGTCGCTTCGCTCCCCCCTTGATCCCCCCATAGAATGGGGGGAGACAAGAAAAAGCACGATGCAATCGGCTCCCGCAAGCATATCCATGCGGCGCTACCCCCCCCTGCCCCCCCGTAAACGGAGGGGGGAATAAATCACTATTGGCAGCAGTTGGCGAGGCGGACGAAGTCCTCTTCAATCGTCTGGACGTGCGTGTCCAAAGCTGAGGGAGCACCACCGTAGCAGATTTCCTTCAGCTTCTTGCAGTTGCGCACCAAATCCTTGGCGGCACGGCGATACTGCTTGTAGTTCATGCCATCGCAGCAGGGCTTGGCCTTCAGGACGTCACGGGCGGCGGCATACAAAGCGGCGGAAGACTCACGCACATAGGAAAACTCGCTGCTCTTGCGGGCCTCCATCACGGGAATCAGTTTGCCGTGGAACTGTTGAAGAGACGGCGGAGCGCAGTCGGGCATGTAGTAGGCGCTGGTGTAGTCATAGGCCGCCTTCGGAGTCTCGCACGAAGCCTTGCTCTTGCCGCAGGTACGCGCGCACGACTTGGCGCAGCCTTCTCCGGCCAATGACACCGACACGGCCAGTAGAACGATCAGAGAAACCAGAAAAGATTTCATGGGATCAACCCCTGTTGGATTTTTTGCAAGTTGGGCCTAATATAGCACTTCGAGAAAAGAAACGCAAGCAGCATCAGCCCTATTCCGTTGGATGCTGCAAGACTTGATCCTTTTCCGGGACCGGTTGAGCATCAGCGGATTCGGGAGATTCTCCGTTCCGGAGAGCCGTACGAAGAGCCGTAACGGCGACTTCGCACATGGCCGGATCAGGCTCTTGAGTGGTGATTTTCTGGAGCCATAGACCGGGTTGGATTGCCACTTTAACCAGCCGATTTTCGGTATGTTTGGCTGAGAACTTTAATATTTCATATGAAATCCCGGCGACCAGCGGGACCAGCGGCAAATGGACGGCGAAGCGGGCCAAGACGCTCGGATAGTCCCCCCACACGGCGGTCACGATGCTGTCCACGATGGCGAAGAAGATGATGGCCGAGAGAGCAACGATCAGGAGGAAGCTGGTGCCGCAGCGGGGATGGAAACGGGTGTGTTTGAGGACCCGGTCGGCAGACAGTTCATCGCCCTTCTCGAAGGCGAAGATGGTCTTGTGCTCGGAACCGTGGTATTGAAAGACCCGGTGAATGTCCTTCCAGAAGGAGATCGCCCACATGTAGCCGAGGAGGATTAGGACCCGTACGGCCCCGGCCACGATGTTGAGTCCGATCTGACCGGCTGCCGAGAGTTCGCTGCCATGGCTGCCGACGGCGGTCCGCCCCACCCACAGAGGGAAGTATAGAAACAGAGCCAGAGCGATAACGGTGGCCAGCAACATCGTTCCGGCGAGGGTCAGGCGATCTTTGGCTTTGGATTTCGGCTTGGCGGCTTCCTCTTCCGGCGCGGCCTGTTCGGCCGACCAGTTGAGGGCTCCGATGCCAATCTTCAGCGACTCGACCAGTCCGACGGCTCCCCGAATGACAGGCTGGCCGATCCATTTCTTGCGCTTGGCGAGAGGAGTGTATGGAAAAGTGCGGACGGCGATCTCGCCATTGGGTTTGCGGACGGCCACGGCTACGCGGTGGGGACTGCGCATCATGACGCCCTCGATTACCGCTTGCCCGCCCATAGCCAGTTCGGTGGACAGATCGGCGGCGGACTCGGATTCTATGCGGGGGTCTCGATCAGTACTCACGCTGAAATTTCCTGAGAAACGGGCGGCACCGCTCGGCGCCGCCCGCAGAGTTTTTCTGTACGAAGAATCTTTAAGCCTTAGCTTTCTTGTACTTCCGGAGGAACTTGTCCACCCGACCGGCGGTATCCACGAGCTTTTGCTGGCCGGTAAAGAAGGGGTGGCAGGCAGAACAGATTTCGACCTTCATGGAGTCGCCCGCCTGAGTGGAACGGGTCTGGAACGTGTGTCCGCAGGCACAGTTCACGGTGATCAAGTGGTATCCGGGATGGAAGTCGTTTTTCATGATTCTGCGAAAGCGAATTGTTTGCTCACAAGTTGCAAATATACCAAGAGTTTCTTAAGGAGTCAAGTTGCATCTTGCTCGAACATTATCGGTACTTCGTTTGCGCAGAATAACATTAACCCTAAATAAATAGATATTTAACGAGATGACGGTTGAACAAAGCAGATTCCCCTGCGAAGGTGTCTCGTCAATACGGGCACAGATATCGAGGATTTTGGGAGGCTCATTTTCTTGTGGCATTTGTGAGCGGGAATTGCGTAGTTAAGTTGGTGTATTTCACTCAAAGAAGGAGGGTTCTCGGTATGTTTGTGCTCGCAGTGGTCATCCTACTGACTCTGGCGGGATCAGCTCCAGCCCAGACCTTCAATGATTTTCTGGCCCGGCTGTACTCGCTGCCCGAATCCGAACGGCCCGCTATCGTGGACAGTTTCATGGCGGTTGTGCAGGGCTTCCCCTACCTTGAAAACGATACCGTCGCGCACTTCATCTATCGCGGCACGGCGCAGCAAGTGACCGTCCCCGGCGATGCCAATAATTGGAATCCGAATTCGTATCCGATGAATACGGTGTCGGGAACGGATTTCTGGTATCATTCCCGCGGGTTCGAGTCGGACGCGCGGCTGGACTACAAGTTCGTTTTAAACGGATCCACGTGGATTCTCGATCCTCGGAATCCGTACACGGTGGTGGGAGGATACGGTCCCAATTCGGAACTGCGGATGCCGGACTATGCGATGCCGCCCGAGATCGAGTACCGGCCGGAGATCCCGCATGGAGCTTTGCGGGACACGATGTTCTACAGCACGAATCTGGGGAATACGCGGAGAGTGCGAGTATACACTCCCCCGGACTACAACGGATCGGAAGACTCATTCGGAATAATCCTGTTCCACGACGGGCTGGAGTATATCGCGCTGGCGAGCGCGAACAACGTGCTGGACTATCTGATTTGGCAACAGCGAATCGCACCGGTGATCGCGGTGTTCGTTCCGCCGGTCAATCGAACCGGAGAGTACGCGGGCAATCTCAAGGAAGAATTCGGCGCTTTCATCGTGGACGAACTCATGCCGTGGGTGGACGAGGAGTTCCGGACTTTGTCGAATCTCTCTCAGCGGGCGACCTTGGGCGCATCGAACGGCGGGAATATCGCGCTGTGGCTGGGGCTTCATCACGGGGAGGTATTCGGGAGGATTGCCGCGCAGTCGAGCAACGTGGAGACCGAGATTTCGAGCGCGATTCAGAGCGGGCCCCAACTGCCGCTTGAGTTCTATCTCGATCTGGGAACCTATGATATTCCGGTGCTGATTCCACTCGTGCGGAACTTCGTTTCGATTCTCGATGGGCGCGGGTACACGTACGAATACCACGAGTATCACGAGGGTCACAGTTGGGGGAATTGGCGAGCGCACATGGACAATGCTCTCGAGAGGTTCTTTCCGTTTCAGACGGGCACGACACCAAGCCCGCCGGCGAGCGCGCCCGGCCGAATCGAACTCGCCGTGTATCCGAATCCGTTTAACGCGGTGGCGGTGGTGCAGTTCCAGCTTCCGGTCTCCGGGCGTGTCCAGCTTGTGCTGTACAATGTGCGAGGGCAGGCGGTGAGGACGGTGACGGAAGGAGTGTTTTCGTCCGGATCACATCAAGTGGCCGTGGATTCCGCGGATCTTTCTACAGGGATTTACTTCCTGCGGCTTTTTGGTGCGCAGGGAAATGCGGTGCAGAAGTTGTTGCTGGTGAAGTAGCATCGGAAAGATTCCGGCGGGGTAACGCACACAAGCATCTCTGTTCGGACTATTCCTCTGTGTTTAACCCGCTCGGCGAGTAGGGATTTTAGGAAATGAACATGAAGAACCTGTCTATCTTCCTGAATAAGACTATTCTACGATGCGTGCTGACGGTGGTGGTTACGGTTGTCAGCGTGTTGCCAGCGCTCGCGGGATATGAGTTCTTGGGGAATGCGAAATCGGCGGAGACTATTCCGGGCGGAATTGCCGTGCGCTGCGACGGCGGACATACGCTGCGAATGGTTTTCGTCACAGATCACGTGCTGCGAATCACGCTCGAAAGAACGGGAGACGACGAAACGTTGCTTGACTATGCGCTGACGGATATTCCGGCGCGAGCGATTGTTCCGGTCGTTGAGGATCGCGACAGTTTGTGGATTTTACAAACGGACGAGGCGGAAGTCCACGTGAACAAGTTTCCCTGCGCGGTTGTTGTACTGGACAAGAGCGGGAAGACGGTGTGCGCGGACGAACCGGGTCTCGGCATCGGCTGGGACGGAAATGAGATCCGATGCTGGAAGACGATTGAGGCAAATGAACGATTCTTTGGATTGGGTTTGAAAGTCGGAGACGTCAACAAGCGCGGCCGCGAATGGGTGATGTGGAACAGCGACGTGCCGGCCTACGGATGGCAGAGCGATCCACTCTACGAGAGCATTCCGTTTTTTGTTGGAATCCGCGACAGCAATGCCTACGGAATCTATTTCAACAACAGCTATCGAACGCGGTTCAACATGGGGGCGGGGAATCTGCGGTATTACTCGTTCGCGGCCGAAGGTGGAGCGTTGGACTATTTCGTGATCCTCGGTCCGGAGGTTGGTAAGGTCGTGGAACGATATTCAGAACTCACGGGCCGGATGCCGATGCCGCCGCTATGGGCTTTGGGCTATCAGCAATGCCGGTGGAGCTACTACCCCGACAGCGAAGTATTGTCGCTGGCGCTGACGTTCCGGGAACGGCGAATTCCCTGCGATGCGATCTATCTCGACATTCACTACATGAACGACTACCGAGTGTTCACCTGGCATCCGAACAGATTTTCCGATCCGCGCGGTTTGTGTCAGTCGCTGCGTCGCGATGGATTCCGAATCGTGACGATCATTGATCCGGGAGTGAAGGCGGACACGAATTATCAGATTGCGCGCGAAGGTCTGGAGGGTAATCACTTCGTGCGGTATCCCGACGATCAAACATACGTCGGAGAAGTGTGGCCGGGGAAATCATACTTTCCGGATTTCAGCCGTCGAGAAACGCGAAAGTGGTGGGGAGAGTACGTGGGAGAATGGCTCGGTTATGGGGTGTCGGGAATCTGGAACGACATGAACGAGCCGGCCGTGTGGGGGCAGGCGTTCCCGACCGAAACGATCTTCAACGACGACGGCCGCATCGCATCACACAAGAAACATCACAATCTCTACGGACTGCTGATGGCACGCGCAACCTATGAAGGCGCACGGCAATCCCAGCCGAACCAGCGTCCGTTTATCCTGACACGCGCGGGTTTTGCGGGAGTGCAGCGTTACTCCGCGGCTTGGACGGGAGACAACATTGCAGACTGGGATCATCTGGCGCTGGGGATTCGCATGATGCAGGGAATGAGTCTGTCGGGAGTCCCGTTCGTGGGAACCGACGTGGGCGGATTCATCGGATCGCCGTCGGGCGAACTCTTCACGCGCTGGATTCAGGTGGGTTCCCTCTCCCCACTTCTCCGCACGCACTCCGAGTATCATACGGACTTGCAGGAACCGTGGTCATATGGACGCGATCTGGAGGACATCAACCGCCGCTACATCGAGTTTCGCTATCGTCTTCTCCCCTATCTCTATTCGCTGTTCCGGGAAACGAACCGGGACGGAACACCGATCTGGCGGCCGCTCTTCTGGAACGACCAAGGAGACGTGCGAACGTTCGACGGATGGTTTCAACATCAGTTTTTCGTGGGCGAGCGGCTGCTGGCGGTTCCGGTCATTCGCGAGGGTGAAGTGTACCAGAAAGTCTATCTGCCAGAGGGGAAATGGCTGGACTGGAGTACGCATGAAGCGTATGAAGGACCGAGGGAGATCATTGTAGACGCTCCGCTCGACCGGTTGCCGTTGTTTCTGCGAGAAGGAGCGATCATTCCGATGCGGGACGTGGTGCAATACACGGGAGAGCGACCGATCTCGACGCTCTCACTGACGGTGTTTCCTTCCAATGTGCTGACTGAGTTCGAGTTGTACGAAGACGACGGAGAGACGTTCGCGTACCTGAAGGGTGGGTATCGGATCACGAACTATGCGTGTCAAAATGCGACTGATTCTGTAGTCATTTCTAAGAATATCTCTCACGACGGGTATGCTCCTGCGAAACGTGGGACAGAAATTCTTCTTCAAGTACAATACCTACCACCTGCAGAGGTTCTACTCGATGGGCGGCCGCTGCCGGCGACATGCAGGAAGGAATACGACGCGGAGAGCCATGTGTTGACGCTTCGCTTGCAGGAAGGCGTGGTGTGGGAGAGGATTGTCGTGCGGTGACAGGTTCCGGCCGGATTGCGCGCGGTTACTGCGTTGTAAATGTTGGACTCTTCACGCTTAACCCGGCTCGGCAGTAGAGGGGAGATTCTGGACGCCCGCGCGCTGCTGCATAAACGACAGGTTAAACAATCGGCACGGTGCCCAGAATGACAAACGGGAGTGACTGTGGAGAGTCACCACCGGGAGAAGTCGGGCATTCTTTCTCTGATGGTTTTGGGATACGCTCAAGGAGACGCTCATGTCCCTGAACATTAGCATGGCTGATTTGGTTATCATCGGACTCTATTTTGTTGCGGTTTTCAGTGTCGGATTCTACTTTGCGAGGCGAGGGCGAACCTCGACCGAGTACTTTCTGGCCGGGCGGAACGTCGGGTGGTTTGCCATTGGAGCTTCGCTGTTTGCCACGAACATTTCGAGCGAGCACTTCATCGGGCTGGCCGGATCGGGGGCGGCGACGGGAATGGCGGTGGGACATTTCGAGTGGCTGGCGTGCCTGATCGTGCTCTTTTTGGGCTGGGTGTTCGTGCCGTTCTATCTCAAGAGCGGTGTGTTCACGATGCCCGAGTTTCTGGAGCGACGCTACAACAGCGCAAGCCGATGGTATTTGACGACGGTCTCGATTCTCGCCTACGTGCTGACGAAGATCTCAGTTACGCTGTTCGCGGGGGGATTGCTCTTACAGCAGGTGATGGGCTGGGACATGTACACGTCGGCGCTGGTGCTGGTGATCGCGACGGGGATTTATACGGTGGCGGGAGGATTGGCGGCGGTCATCTACACCGAGATGGTGCAGATGTTCGTGCTCATCGGCGGAGCGGTTGTGCTCACGGTCTTGGGAGTGAATGAACTGGGCGGAATCGGCGCACTCAAGGAATCGGTGCCGCCGGAGTTCTTCAGCATGTTCAAGCCAATGAGCGATCCCGATTTTCCGTGGACGGGAATTGTGTTCGGTGCGCCGATTCTGGGAATTTGGTACTGGTGCACGGATCAGTACATCGTGCAGCGGGTGCTCAGTGCGAAGAATATCAGTCACGCCCGCAGCGGAACGATCTTCGCCGGATATTTGAAGATATTGCCGGTGTTCATCATGGTGATGCCGGGAATTATCGCCCACGCGCTGTATCCGGACATCGCGGGAGATCAGGCCTATCCGGCGCTGGTCACTCGCTTGTTGCCGGTGGGTCTGAAGGGAATCGTGATCGCGAGTCTGCTGGCCGCGCTGATGTCGTCGCTGGCGGCCTGTTTCAACAGCAGCTCGACGCTGTTCACGATTGACGTTTACAGGAAGCTGAAGCCCGACGCCAGTGAGCGGAAGCTGGTGTACGTGGGAAGGCTGGCGACCGCGGCACTCGTGGTTCTGGGAATCTTGTGGGTTCCGTTCATTCGGTACATCTCTTCGCAGGTGTACATCTACCTGCAGAGCGTACAGGCCTACGTAAGTCCGCCGATTGCCGCGGTGTTTCTGTTCGGCGTGTTCTGGCCGAGAGCCAACGGGAAGGGTGCCATTGCCTCGCTCCTCACGGGTCTGGTATTGGGAGCGCTGCGGCTCGTCACCGAACTCGTACACAAGCAATCGCCGATACTGTGGGAACCGTTACGCTCGCTGGCGGAGGTGAATTTCCTGCATTTCGCCGTGTTCCTGTTTGTGGTGTGTACGGCGGTGCTGGTGCTGGTGAGTCTGGCCACGAGCGCGCCGCAGATGAGCAGCGTGCAAGGCCTGACGTTCAAATACGCGGGCGAGAGCCGAGGGTACGATCCGGGCCGGAGCCGGATGGTGAACGTGGTGATGTCGGTGGTATTGGTGGCGGCGGTGGTGGCGCTGTGGATTGTGTTCTTCTGAGGGAGCTTCCGGCCGGGTTGCGCGCGGGTTGTTGGTCGTGCGTCATTAGACATATAGCGCTTAACCCGGCTCGGCGGTGGAAGGCGATTCTGGACGCCCGCGCAGTGCCATATAAGCGATAACCTAAACAATCTGCGCGCGATGTCCAGAATGACAAGTGGAGATGTAGCAAATCAAGGAATACGATGATGAGAAATGTTGCGTTGACTATGCTGATTCTGGGTGTTGCGATCGGATCTGTTGCCGCTCCGGTGCACACGACGTACATCTGGCACATGGAGCAGCCGATTTACTGGCCCGCCGCTTCCACGTGGCACGCGGGCTATCAGACGGCGTGGGAGTCCATCGTGCTGAAGGACGGCGGCGCGCCCCACCCGGAAAACGACGTGCGGGCGATTTTCTCGGTAGCCGACCGGGTGGCCGCCTATCAGTACCGACCGCGCGATGCGATACAGGCGATGACGGGAGCGGACGCGGGAGCGCAGGTGACGTACACTGGCGGATTGATCCGCAACGTGGCCAGTCTGGGAGCGGCCGGGCAGCTTGGATACACCTCCAACTGGAATCAACCGTTCATTACGGGACGCGGGTGGAATACGAGCGGCGGCAGACCGCGACTGGAGATGACCATTATTCCCTATCACCACGCGCTGGCACCACTGGTGGATCGCGCCGTGTTGAAAAAGGAAATCCAGATCTATCAGCACGTGTATCCGCAAGTTTGGGGAAGCACGCCGCCCGCTTCGGTGGGATTCTTCCCGCCGGAGCTGGCCTCCAGCGAGCGAATCATTCCCGTGCTTGCCGAGTGCGGGATTGGTTGGTGTTTTGTCCCTTCCAATCATCTGTCACGCGCCTGCTCGAACTTTCCGTTGGTGTTGGGCACGGGCGGCGAAAACTGCGATCCGCCCAACCGGGCCGATCAGATCAATCCCTCGTCCGATCACTGGTTTTCGATGACGATCAGCCGGGGCTGCACGCCGACGGACGCCGTGCCGTTTTCGTTTCAACTCCACTGGGCGGAGCAGGTTGATCCGCAAACCGGAACTCCGGCACGGGTAATCGTCGTACCGGTGGCGATGGCGATGAGCTGGCAGGATGGATATCAAGTATACGGCGTGGGCGACGTCAACACGATTGCGCCGTGGAACGATCCGGCCCGTCCGATGCTGGTGGCCCTCGGACATGACGGCGACAACGCGTTCGGGGGCGGATACTCCTACTACATGGAGAGCGTGCCGGGCTTCACTTCGCAAGCGGTGGCACAGGGGTATGAGCCGACGACCGTTCCGGAGTATCTGGCCGATCATCCGGTGCCGACTTCGGACCTCGCGCACGTTGAAGACGGAGCCTGGATAAACGCCGACGGGGATTTCGGCAGTCCGGATTTCATCAACTGGAACTGGCCGCCCTACAACGCGAGCGGACAATTCGACATTCCCAACGGCTGGGCGCTCGATATCCGAAACTGGGCGGTGATCACGGCGGCCACGAATCGCGTGGTGACGGCGGAAGCGGCGGCGGGCGGAAGCTCGATTGCGGCGATCCAGAATCCGACCACGACCTCGCCGGCGGCGATTGATCTGGCGTGGCACTTTCTGCTTGGATCGCTGAATTCGGGATATATGTATTACGGCTCGGCACTCGACATGGAGATGAAGCCGACGGTGGCCTGCAACATCGCGACGGACTGGGCGGATCAAGTTCTGCCGGGCGCGGGCGACCCGATTCCGCCGACGATCTGGATTTTGCAGCAGCATCCGCACAATCCGGGCGGAATCGGATTCGGATCGCTGTGGGGCTATCAGCAGACGGTGCAGCCGCGCGAGTTCTACGTATGGACGTTCATCTACGACGTTTCAGGGGTCTCTTCCGCAACGTTTTACTATCGTCTTGATGCGGACGGAATGAATCCGCTGTCATCCACGCAGAACGAGACGTTTGCGGGAGGCGGTGAAGTTTCCACGTGGCGGTCGAGGGAGATGAACCGTCGGGCATTCCCCGCCGGGAACGTATATAATGATCCGTCTATTGTGTTCGGGGAGATGCCCGACTACATCGCGGAGCAGTTCACCTACTATGTGAATGATGCCGAGATCGTGGACTCGGGCGGAGTTCTCGTAGACTACTACGTAGAAGCGATGGATTCGCTGGGGAACATCGCCCGCTCCGACATCTATCATACCTACGTGGATTCGGGGTCGGGAGGTTCGCCCGGCAATCGCGTGTGGTGGACACCCGAAGAGCCGGAAGGCGGGGAGAACGTCACGATCTATTATGATGCGGAGGCGGGGCCGCTGCCGTCGGGGACGAATCCAGTGTACATTCACATCGGGCACTCGGGATGGCAGGGGATTCTCAATCCCGATCCGCAGATGACCTACGACACCGGCGAAGAGGCTTGGCGATACACGTACTCCATTCCCTTAACGGCGACCGCGGTGGATTTCGTTTTCCAAGACGGCCTTGGTCATTGGGACAACAATAACGGCGCCGACTGGCACATCCCAACCACACCGGGCGGTTCCGGTTTCGTGATGGACGGCAGTCGCGATGGTGCCTCCGTGGTTGTGGCGGAGGCAGGCGGGATTACGCTCTGGGCAGGTTGGGACGGACGGGAATTGTACGTGGCTACGTCGCGCGTTCAGGGCACGGCCTACGATCAATTCATCTTCGTGGCTTCGCCGCCGGGAGCGATGAGACCAGCACCGTGGGCGAAGTCAGGCCAAGTGGCGACATGGGCGGCCTATCTGGCGGAGGAAGGGAGCAACGGGTACAACGCTTGGTATGACACACAGGGGAGCGCTGTCAAAGCCGCCGGGAGCGTGCTGGAGGGAGCAGTGGACCTGACCGGAGAATTGGGGACGGTTCCGGGAGAGGTATGGCTGTGTTGCGGTAGATATCAGACGGCGGATGGAGGGATTTTGGCGGCTCAGGCACCGGCGGCGGTGGCTCCGGGCGGTCACATTGAGGCATCCGAATGGGTGCGATTGGTTCTGCAGCCGGACTCCCTGACAATTTCGGTGGTGGGACCGACAACCATTGAACTCCGCTGGTCTGCCGTCGTTGGTGCTACGGAATATGCCGTATTTCGGGCGGATAGCCTATCCGGTAGTTTTGTTGAGGTTGGCCGAGTGTCATCCTTGTCATTTCAGGACTCGCCTGCCTCAGCAAGTGGAAAATATCAAGTAAGAGCTTGTTATTGATAGGTTACCGGACGTAAAAGACGAGTAGATGGGCAAATTGAACGGCATTCCTGTGCAAGCCACGACGCAGGGGTTCTCCGGCTTGACCTCATGGCGAAACCGGCGGGTTCGTGCCATTGGGAAAGGGATTCAAACACAATTTGTTAGCGGGTCACTTTTCCATTGACAAATTCTCAGGAATTGATAAGTTAATTCTATCGCAGTGCGTTCGTCGGCGGGTCTCGTTCCCGCCATGCGAAAGCAACCGATTTCTTGGAGTCATTGTCCATGTCCCACCGGAAATACGCCTCCTCTCTCATGGCTTTCATCATGAAGTGCATTTGGGTCGTCAGCCTGCTCGTGGCCGGCAGCGCCGTCTTTGCCGGAACGGTCGGTAAAATCGCCGGCCGGATTACTGATGCACAAAGCGGTGATCCCGTAATCGGGGCAGCGGTGATGATCGTGGGAACGTCGCTGGGAGCAGCCACGGACTTGAAGGGCGATTTTTTCATTCTCAACGTTCCACCGGGCAAGGTAGATATCCGGGCCAGTGCTCTGGGGTATGGTACGCAGGTGATGAGCGGCATTCAAGTGATCTCGGACCAGACCGCCAATGTTGACTTCGCGTTCACCGAGGAAGCGCTGATGGGAGAAGAGGTCATCGTGTATGCCGAGCGCAAGCTGATCGAGATGGACCGGACGTTCGGAACGGCGACGGTAGGCGCGCAGGACATTGGAGCACTGCCCGTCACCAACCTTAGTCAGGTTATTGAGATTCAAGCGGGCGTAGTGGACGGGCACTTCCGAGGCGGGCGGAGGAATGAAGTTCTTTACCTCGTGGACGGCTTGTCGGTGACGGACGCCTACGACAACTCGCAGGGCACGCAGGTGGACGACCAGATCGTCGAGGAACTGCAGGTGATTTCGGGCACATTCAACGCCGAGTACGGTCAGGCGATGTCGGGCGTGGTGAATATCGTGACCAAGGAAGGAGCGAGCGAGTACGGCGGATCGTTCAGCTCGGAATTCGGCGACTACCTTTCGAACCGTGACGACGTCTTTCTGAACATCGAAGACGTTTCGCCGCTGGCGATCCAGGACTATTCGGGCACGCTCTACGGACCGGTACCGCGTGTCGAAGGACTCTCGCTTTTCGTCAGTGGCCGTTATCAGGATGATAACGGCTGGATGTACGGGCAGAATCGTTGGAAGCCGACGATTCAGATCGTGGAAGAAATCCTGACCACCGGCGACACCGATCCTTTCGGGGACAACAGCTATTCGCCGATGAACTACAATATTGAGAGTTGGGGTCATGGGAAGCTCTCCTACGACGTCACCGGTAAGATCAAGCTGAATTATTCGTCGCTGTTCAGCGGCCGGACGTACAAGGACTACGCGCAAGACTGGAAGTTCGCTCCGTTCGCCACTCTTCGCCGCTACCGCACGGGGCGAACCAATTTTATCAAACTGAATCATGCCTTGACGGCGTCGGCTTTCTATGAGGTGGCCGCCGCCAACAGCTTTTCCGAATATCAGCATTATCTCTACGAAGACCCGTTCGATTCCCGCTACGTGGATCCGGCTTGGGCAGACATTGATCCGGGCTTCACGCTCAACGCCGCCGGCAATGATCTCTCGCGCTATCGGCGATGGACCAACACGAACGAAGTTCTTGGCCACATGACGTGGCAGGCCAACAAGCAGCATCTTTTCAAGTTCGGTTTCGACGTCAAGCTGCATGATCTCTTTTTCGAAGACATCAATCTGACGGACACCAGCCGGGCGGAGTTGTTCCGCATCAACGACGTCGGGATTGACCCGTATTTCGAACCGATGATTTTGGACGTGTCATCTCCGGCGCACGACCGCTATCGCAACCATCCGTGGGAGTTTGCGCTATACGTACAGGACAAGTTTGAGGTGAAATCGCTCATCATCAACGCCGGGCTGCGGTTCGACTATTTCGAGCCGGACGGTCGCGTTCTGGCCGACGAGAAGGATCCCAACGTCTACAATCCCCTGAGAACCGAACGAGCCGCCGATCCGCTGTCAACGCGACTCGGCTACTGGTATAAGGAGGCCACCGCCAAGTATCAGTTGTCGCCTCGGCTCGGCATCGCCTATCCGATGAGCGACCGCGGGGTGTTCCATTTTGCCTACGGTCATTTCGTGCAGCGGCCGACGTTCGAGAGGTTGTACGCCAATCCGGAGTATGAAATGGAGTCGGGCGTGGGACTGAACACGGTGATGGGAAATCCGGACCTGAAGATGGAGGAGACCACGACGTATGAGTTTGGATTTCAGCAGGAAATCACCGAGGACTTGGCCATCAACACCGCGCTCTTCTATCGCGATATCCGCAACCTGGTGGCAACGGATAAGATCGTCGAAACGTATTCCTCGGGAACGAAATATTCCCAATACGTGAACCGATCCTTCGGCGAGGTGAAGGGAATCACGCTCTCTTTCGATAAGCGCTACGCGAACAATTTCAGCTCGTTCGTGGATTATACCTATCAAACGGCCAAGGGGGACGCTTCCGATCCGCAGTCGGCGTACAATGATCAGCGGGGGAACAATCCCCGCGAGCCGCAGCGGCAGCTGGTGCCGTTGGATTGGGATCGCCGCCACACGTTGAACGTCAGCCTTACCTATGCGACCGTCGGGCCGTCAGGCTGGGGAACCACGTTGCTTGGGAAGTACGGCAGCGGCCTGCCCTACACTCCCGAGGAGCAGGCGGGCGTGCGCACCGGTTTCGAGAATGACGGCCGCCGTCCGGATTTCTACAACCTTGATCTTTCCGTCTACAAGGAGTTTTCGCTCTCGTCGAAGTTGAAGCACAAGATCGTACTCATGCTGACCGTGCTGAACCTTCTTGACACGGACAACGAGGACAACGTATACCGCGATACGGGCCGGGCCGGCTACTCGGCGGAAGAGCGATACGCGGTGGAGGATCCTTCCTTCAACACATTGGAAGAATTCTACAACAATCCATCCCACTATTCGCGTCCGCGCATGGTGAAAGTGGGCGTCAAATACGAGTTCTGACGATCTGATTTTCCACCCGTTCTCCGATTTCTAACGTTATCATCTCTACTCGATGCACATGAGAAGAACCATCAGCATAACCGTCTTTGTGGTGATCTGTCTGACGCTTGTGGCCCTGGTCGGCTGGAGTCAAGGTCCGGAGGATTGGGAGTACTACAAGGGCAGTACGCTCAATCGCGCCAGAAATACGATGAGCGGAAACCTCGTTCGAACGGTGTTCTACAACTACGGTCTGACGGGGAATATCGGGGAGATCTCGGGCGAGTGGCCGATCGGTACGGGCAACGAATATGTGGGGGACGTCTCGCCGCTGGTGGGGATTGAATTTGTTCATCCTTCGGGCGACACTTTGCGGTCGGTTCTAACCTCCGACGGGCCGCGCGGGAATCCCGACGGACCTCCAGGCGGCGGAACCTTCTGGGGATTCGAACCTCTACCGGGTTTTGCGGCACTGCCCGCGATCGGCGAGGATCCGAAGGTGGCAATGTCGAATCAGCCGCTCACCTGGCCGGACTTCTGGCCCGACAAATACGTCAATGATCCCAACGATCCGACCTGGCGCATCCAGAGCGATCGGGGCTGGCGAGGATCGTGGAATGGGTATTTCGGCAAGAACGTGACGAACGCCGATCAAGAGACCTACTTCGTAACGGACGATCAGGCGGACATGGAGTGGTTCGAGCGATCCGACTCGCTGGGCAACGTCTATCGCTATTATCCCAATCCCGAAGATTCAGCTCGTCGGGGACTGGGGATTCGAGTGTCGGTGCGCGGTCTGCAGTGGGCGCATTTTCTGGCGCAAGACTGCATTTTCTGGCTCTATGATATTACCAACATCAGTTCCTACACCTACAACAAGGTCGCGTTCGGGATGGTAGTGGGAACGCTTTCGGGCGGGCGGCAGGATTCGCGGGACGATCTGGCCTATTTCGACCTCGGCTACGATATCACCTACAGTTGGGACAGCGACGATCAGGGTTCTGCCGGCTGGATTCCGGTGCGTCCGGGCGAGATCAACGTCGGATACGTGGGCTATGCCTTTTTGGAATCACCCGGCAATCCCTATGACGGGATTGACAACGACGGCGACGTCCCCAGTCCAAGCTACGTATTGGAACCGTCCGATTTCCAGGCGCGATCCTACAACGTGGGAAATCGCTTGTTCCTGATCAATTACAGCACCTTCGAGCGGATTGACACGACTATGCCGACTCAGGGGATTTCGTTTACCGCCTACGGGCGCCAGTTTAACGTATATCCCGGCCAGATGTTGGAGGAAAACGGACGGAACAATATTGACGACAATCTGAACGGACTGATTGACGAACGGATCGAAGACCATCTCGGACTGACCTACAAGGATTACTTCAACAATCGCGGACTCGATAATCTCCTGATTGACGAGGCGCGCGATGACGGCATTGACAACGACGGCGACTGGGATCCGCTGACCGACGACGTGGGAGCGGACGGCGTGCCGGCTACGGGAGACTACGGGGAGGGCGACGGCCTTCCGACGAACGGCGAGCCGCATTTCGACCGGACGGACGTGGACGAATCGGATCAGATCGGACTGACGTCCTTCGAGTATTTCAGTCCTCCGGGAGCGGTTCGGATGCGGGACGACGCAGCGCTCTGGACCCGGATGGAACCGGGTCACTTCGACGTCACCCCCAACACTCCCGAAGACGGCGATTTCATCTACGGTTCGGGCTACTTCCCGCTTCGTCCGGGGCAGACGGAACGATTTTCGATGGCCTTGTTGTACGGCGAGGATTTCGCGGATCTGACCGAGAACAAAATCACCGTCCAGCAGGTTTACGACGAGAATTACAATTTCGCCCGCCCGCCCGAGAAGCCCACCGCCTGGGTGGTACCGGGCGACGGCCGGGTAACCCTTTACTGGGATGACGTTGCCGAGTCGTCACTTGATCCCGTTTCCGGCTACGACTTTGAAGGGTACAAGATCTACCGCGCCACCGATCCGAACTTCCGCGAAGTGTTTTCGATCACCGACGGATTCGGGCGGCGCGTATTCCACCGACCCATCGCCCAGTTCGATCTGATCAACGAATATGAGGGTTTCTTCCCGATCATTCGCAACGCCGTGATCGTGTATCTTGGCGCTAATACGGGCCTCCAGCACTCGTGGACGGACACCACGGTGGAGAACGGTCAAACGTATTACTACGCGGTGGTCGCCTACGACCACGGGGATATCGAGAAGGCGATTCTCCCGGCGGAGAACAATAAGACCATCGTGGTGGACGAGGCGGGCAACGTCACTCTGGACAAGAATACGCTCCTCGTCACTCCCCGCGCTCCGGCGGCCGGATATCAGGAACCGCGCCTTTCTTCGGTTGCACACGTCGGCGGTTTCTCGACCGGGATGATCGGTGTTGAGGCGTTGGATCCGCGGGAGATTCAAGACGACCGGCAATACGACTTCCGGTTCTCGGCGCAGCCATCAGACACGCCCAGTGTGCCGTCCCACGTCGAATATCACGTGCTTCGTCAGTCTGACGGACAGACGGACACGTTGATCGGCGGCAAGCTCCTCGTGCCGGAACCGAATCTTCTTCCACAGGCGGATCCATTCGCGGCCTACTATGACTCGCTGTTCAATCTTCCACCCGGCACGTATGATCCCGCCCTCTACTTTACCGTGGCGGGAACACAGGTTTTTGACGGGCAGCGGGCGTACATGCTGCTCCCACGGGACGTCAAGCTGATCCCACAGGCCAGCGGATGGGCGGATACAAGCCGGCACTTGTACAGCTACCGCTTCACCAAGGCGTCCTTGTGGTATCAGGGCTATCAGATCGTGACCGGCGTAGCCTATCCCTCCGACTACCACGTGGAATGGTATGAAGGCGTGGTGGATACATCCACGTACCTCAATTTCTACAACCTGTTGATTTATCCGGCGCGACCGGTGAACTTCCGCGTGAAGAACCTGAACCGGAATGAGTATATCGAATTCGGATTCATCGAGCAGGCGGCCACAACGAATGGAGTCGTTGATCCGGGCGAGGTGATTCTCTTTCTCGAAAACGACACTCTGGTGACGTGGGCGCTTGAATTTCGCCGGACCGTGGGGGGAAGTGACAGCACGCGACCGGATAACGGCGATGACCTGCAGCTTCGATTGTATCAGCCGTATTCCGACGCGGACGTCTATCGGTATACGACCCGCGCCGCGCGCGTGGATCCGGGGGCGGTGAATCTCGATCGCATCCGGGTGTACCCCAATCCCTACGTAGCGGTATCGGCGCAGGAGCCGGCCAACCGGTACGGCGAGGGCCGCGGCGAACGTCGGATTTCCTTCATCCATTTGCCGGATCGCTGCACCATTCGCATTTATACGGTGCGCGGTGACCTTGTGGAAACCATTGAACACCTGACGACCATTGACGACGGAATGGAATCGTGGGACTTGCGGAGTCGCGACGGATTAAACGTTGCCTATGGAGTCTATCTCTACCACATTGATTCGCCCTACGGCGAGAAGATCGGACGCTTTGCGGTGATCAAATGAGCTCTTCAACCTTCAGCAAGACCGTGGCGCTGGTGCTGGCGCTTATGATGACGACCTCCGTTTGGGCCCAGAGCAAGGTGGGAACTACGGCGGCGCCGTTTCTGGGGATTGCCGTCGGCGCTCGGGCGGTCGGGATGGGCGGGGCATTTACGGCCGTAGCGAACGACGCCACCGCTCTTTATTGGAATCCCGCCGGGATCGCCGGAATGGAGAAATTCTCGGCGAATCTGGTGCACACGGACTGGCTGGCCGATCTCAGTTTCGACGTGGTGGGGGCGGTTCTGCCGATGGGCGACGCGGGAGTTTTGGGAGCACAGATTACGCTGCTCTCCATGCCCGATCAGGAGATCACCACGACTCGGCAGGGCGAGCAGGACGGCAACGGATTATACTTCAGCGCGGGCAGCATGGCGATAGCCGGCACCTATGCACGGGCTTTCACGGATCGCTTCAAGCTGGGAATTACGGCTAAGTACGTTCACGAGTGGATCTGGCATGAGAGCGCCACCGGACTGGCTCTCGATCTCGGCAGCCTCTACACGACGACGTTCAACGACATGCGGATCGGCGTGGCGATCACGAACTTCGGTGGCGACATGCGGATGGACGGACGCGATCTGGTTCACAACCATGACGTGGACGGCACGCGGGAAGGGAACAATGACCGTGTTCTCTCCGATTGGCGGACGGACGACTGGCCATTGCCGCTCCAGATGCGGATCGGACTGGCGATGGAAGTGCTGCAGGACGCCCGTCATCGGGTGACCGTGGCGGCGGACGCCGTGCATCCCAACGACAACTATGAGTACGTGAATTTGGGAAGCGAATGGGCCTATCGCGAGCAGTTCATGGTGCGGGCGGGATACAAGTCGCTTTTTCTTCCCGATTCGGAGGAATCGTTGACGTTCGGCTTGGGCGTACGCGTTCCGACGCGCGGCGGTCCCGAATTCGGTTTCGACGCCGCCTACGAGAATTTCGGAAGATTCGAGGCGGTGTACAAATACTCTCTGACGGTGTCCTACTAACTCAACTTTGGCGAACTGGAACAACTGAGAATCATCCATACACATTCAATCTCGGAGGTCGTCATCATGAGGTCATCTCTACTGACTGCAATCGTGGTGATCCTTCTCGCCACGACGGTGGCCTGGGCCACCAACGTTACTTTTCAGGTGAACATGGGCTTCCAGCGAACGCTGGGGAACTTCGATCCGACTACGAACAGCGTGGTGGTTCGCGGCGGATTCAACAACTGGTCAGGCAACGGCAACATGCTCACGGATCCTGACGGCGACAGCATCTATGTGGGTACCTGGGACGTTCCCACCGCCGTTCCCGACACCACTTACCAGTACAAATTCCTGATCGTGGGTGGAGCATCGGACGTTTGGGAAGCGGATCCCAACCGCGAATTCACAGTGGGTGCGGATACCCTGACGCTGCCGGTGGTGTGGTTTAACCGTCAAGAGCCGGTGGTAACTGCCAACGTCGAGGTGAGTTTCAGCGTGGACATGAACATTCAGATCCTCGTCGGGAGCTTCAATCCGGAAGTGGACTGGGTAATCATCCGAGGAAATCACACTAACCTCGGGAATTGGGGCGGGGAAATCCGATTGGATGAAGTGACCGGCAGTCCGGGGATCTACTCGATTCTCATCCAATTCGACGATATGCCCGTGGGCACGGGAGTCGGCCATAAGTTTCTGATTCTCGAGGGCGGTGTGGGTGGAACCGCACATTGGGAGTCCGGATCGGATCGCCTTTTCACTCCGACCGGGAACGAACCTGACAACTTGCCACCTCCCAGCGGCAACGGCTACGGTGAGATTCTGCTACCGGTTGTCTACTATTCGAATACCGGACCGGACGACATCATCACGAATCCGGTCAATGCCGTATTCCAGGTGGATATCCGTCCACTCTATGGACGCATACGGGACGAGGGATACGTTCAGGACGTCCAGGGCGGAGATACCATTTTCTTCGTCGAGAGCATCCAAATCGCCGGAGACAACATCTGCGGTTGGCCGTGGGGCAGTTTCCCGTTGGAGTACTTCCTCAACGACAATGGACAAGACGGTGACGTGGCGGCGGGCGACTCCGTGTGGAGTCTAACCGTCCTCTTCCCGGCCGCATCCGCCCGCAGCCAGATTTACAAATACGGCGCAAACCAACTGGACGCCGAGGCAGGATTCGCCATGAATCACATCGTGAATCTTGACGACAGCCAACCTACGTTCATGGTTCCGTCCGATTGTTGGGGATCACCGGATACGCTGTACGACGATTGGCCCTGCCTGCTGGCGGGCAGCGATGGGGCGGCGGAACTCCATCCGCTGGAGTATCAGCTTTCGCAGAACTATCCCAATCCGTTCAACCCGTCAACGATGATCAGCTTCGTCCTGCCGCGCGCCGAGCTGGCGAAGCTGGCGGTATTCGACGTTTTGGGTCGCCAAGTCGCAACGATCGTGGACGGCCGTCTCGAGGCCGGTAAGCATATCGTTTCGTTCGACGGATCGTGGCTTTCGTCCGGTGTGTATTTCTATCGTCTGGAAGCCGGTTCGTTCCGCGCCACGCACAAGATGCTCCTGCTCAAGTAACTCACGAATTACTGTTTTCGCAGCTCTGACTTGGGAGGGGAGCGCATCCACCGGGCGCTCCCCTCCCGTATCACGGCCCGCATCCAGCCGAAGGGTCATGCTTTCATGAGGGATCAAACGATGTATCGTTGTCTGGCCATTGCCGCCGCCTTGCTCATCCTCAGTGGTGTTTCACTGGGGCAACCCGTGTACTGGATACCGGAAGCCCCACGGGTGGGCGACGTGCTGACAATTTACTATGACACTCGCCCCGCCGGAGGGCTGGAACCTTCCGTCAGCCAGATTTGGTTGCACTGGGGAGTGTACGATCCGAGCTCGGGCAACTGGTCCACGCCGCCGCAGGGAATCTGGCCGGCCGGCTCGCGGCTGCATTCGGACAACATCGCTCTGCAGAGTCCCATGACCCGCCACGCGGATTCGGTGTTCTATGTCGCGATAGATTTCGACACATCCGTCCACGATATCCAGTTCGTGTTTACCGACGGCCAGAGCACGTGGGACAACAACAATGGAAACAATTGGACGATCCATTTTCAGAGTCTCGGCACGGTCGCCTGGTGGACGCCTGAAGAACCCGAGCCCGGCGATACCATCCGGATCTACTACGACGTGGTAGCGGGGACTCTGCCCGACGGTTCCCAGGCCGTGCGACTCCACTGGGGCGTGAACGAGCAGGGCCATGGGAACTGGCGACTTCCGCCGTCGGTGATCTGGCCTCCCGGAACGATCTCGATGGGACAAGCGGCGCAGACGCCGATGATCTCTCAAGGAAACGGAATCTTCGCGCTCAACATCGGTACCAACGATTCCATTGCAACACTGCATTTCGTTTTCACTGACGGGACCAACTGGGACAACAACAATACTCAGAATTGGAACATTTTTCTGACGGAACCGCCGATCCCGATCTTTACTTGGGTGGCGTTTCGCTATGATCCGCGTTCGGCGTATGCCACCTACATCGGCGCAAACGTCAATTCGCTCAATCTGGCGGGAGCATTCAACGGCTGGTCCACGACGGCGACTCCGCTCACGCGGCTCGATCCCTACGGCAACCGGTGGGGCGAAGTACAGATTCCGGTGGGCGCCAATGAATACAAATTCGTCGCCAACGGCAACATCTGGATCACCGATCCCGATAATCCGCAAACGGCCGGTGGTGGATACAATAATTCGCTGTTGACCGCGGTCGTAGACTCGCTTCCGCAGGTTCATGACGTTCAGCCCGGAGAGAACCGGGTTTTTCCGGCCGACAGCACCGTGGTCGTTACGGTTCGAATTCGACCGGGAGACTTGGGGCCGGGACTGGCCGGGGCTCCGACGGTGCTCTTGAATGGTCAGCCGTGGGGATCGGTCTGGAACGCCGGACAATCCCTCTTGACTCTGTCTTCACTCCCGGATGATGACGGTCTGGTGTTTCTTCAGATCAGCGCCACCGACTCGGCAGGCCGCACGGGAAGCCAACATTTGACGTATGGCTTCCGTCAATCCGGTTATCGCGCGGTGGACGCGAAAAACGACGTTCTGTACACCCCGCCGCAATCCGCCGCCACGTTCGATTTGACCGGTCTGACGATCCGCGAGCGCGCGGGCGGAGATTCCCTCGATTTCACGGTGTCTTTGGCGGAAATCGGCGGCGCAACGTTCCCGATGATTCTACTCACGGCGTCGAGCTCGGTGAATGGTTGGGCGGCAGTGCCGGGACTGGCGGCGGAAATTCGCGTGCCGGATTTGGGCGCGGGCGGAGCAGCGATTCTGCTGCTCGATCCCCTCAGCCCTCACTACAATCCAAGCGTACACAATCGGATCCACCCGGCAGGCGATCTGGCAGTGGCCGGCCCGGCGGTTACGTTTTCGATTGATCCCACCACCCGCAGCTACAAGGCAATTGTCGCAAAGAGCGATTTGGAGTCGAGTCTCGGTCTCTATCAATCCGACTGGTACTATACGTGTTCGAGTCTGATGCCCGCCTCGTCCGCCGACGAATATTGCACGGAGATCACCTCGGCCATGGGCGGAGTGTCGGGAATCGAGGAACCGGACGTTCTGGACGTGTTGTTTATGCAGGCGGCCGACGTCCAAACGAAACTGATGAAAAACTACGGAACCACTCGCCGAGCCACGTTGGACGCTCCAGGACGCGGCGTGGCGAAGATTCATCCGGATGATATCGGCCCCAACGTCGGCACGGCCGGGCCCTATTGCACGGTGTTGACGCGCGGCGCACCCACGATTGACACGACGCGCGTCGTCTGCGGGCGGGTAACGTCATCGGTAAGCGTAGCCCAAGCGTGGCTTGTGCAGAACAACGTCTGGACACCGGTCACGCTCGTACAGGACACGTTTGCCCGCAACGTAACGCTGGTGGAGGGTCCCAATTCGTTCCAAGTGCGAGCCGTGGATACCAACGGGGACAGCGGACGCTCGCCAACGATGATCTATACTCTGGTGATTGATCACTCGCCGCGCATCAGCATCACGACTCGCCAGGAAGGTCTGCAGGGCGCTCTCGATGCTTCGGGAACAACGGATCCCGAACAACAGCCGCTCACGTTCGCGTGGTCTGCGGATCCGGGCAATCCCGGTCCGGTCACTCTGCAGACCGCGAACACCGCCGTGGCCCGATTCACGTTTCCCACTACTCCGGGCGAGTACTACTTCAATCTCACGGTCACCGATCCCGACACTCATTCCAGCCACGGCCGGACGCTGTTCAACGTCCAGCCGGGATCCGTAGACGGTTTCTCACTCAACGAGGCGGTGGACTGGGTGATGAACGCAATGATTTACGAGATCTATCCGCGTTCCTACTCGGCGACCGGCAATCTGGCGGGGATCACCGCCGACATGCAACGGATCGCGGACCTGGGCGTGAACTGCATCTGGCTCATGCCGATTTTCGACGGGCCATCGGACCACGGATATGAAATCACCAACTACTACGCCATCGAGCAGGATTACGGAACCGAGCAGGACCTGCGAGATCTGGTGGCCGTCGCTCACGCCCGCGGAGTCCGGGTGATTCTCGACATGGTCATCAATCACACGGGAATCGGTCATCCGTTCATGCAGGATGCGCTCCGCCATGGGCGACATTCGCACTACTGGGATTACTATGACCGCGATGCCAGCGGCAACTACACCTACTACTTCGACTGGTTGTCGCTTCCCAATCTCAACTTGAACAATCCGGAGACGGCCAAGTATTTCATTGACATGTGCGTTTATTGGGTCGAGGAGTTCGACATTGACGGCTATCGCTGCGACGTAGCGTGGGGTCCGCTGCAGCGATCTCCGCAGTTCTGGGCGCAATGGCGAAACGCGCTGAAGACCGTCAAGCCGGAGTGTTTGCTGCTGGCCGAAGCCGGGGCAAACGATTTCGCGATTTTCGAAAACCGCTTCGATCTGGCGTTCGATTGGAACCTCCATCATGAAGGCGGAGCGGCGTTCTCGCGTTGGTTCCCGGCGATTCCCAGTTTCGGTGCGCTCGACGACCTTATTGCGAACTACGGCTATCCGTGGCCGGCCTACAAGAATCCGCTTCGCTTCATGGAGAACCATGATGAAGACCGGTTCATTGCCGGGAATACTCCGGCACAAGCCAAGCTGGCCGGATCGTTCTGTATGTCCATTCCCGGCGCAGTCATGCTGTATGCCGGGCAAGAGGTCGGCACGAGTTCGCAACGCGGAGCGATTCTCTGGGACTATGATCCCAGCGCCATGAATCCGCACTATTACCGCGTGACAAACGCGCGGAAGCTCCTCCCCGCCCTGCGGACGGGAAGCTGGACACGACTTGCCAACAACGTGAGCGCCAGTTGCTACAGCTTCGCCCGTTACGGGACAAACATGGATCCCTGTGTGTGGGTCGGAAATTTCTCCGGATCGCCGCAGGTGGTTCGCGTGACACTGGAACCGGCGCTGATGGGCATTGTGGCCGACTGCACGTATACGGTCTCCGAGCTGATCGGCGGCAGCAACTTCACGACTCCCGGCAGCGGGCTTTCGTCCATTCTGCTCAGTTTGGCCCCCTATCAGTCACAGCTCTGGGTGGTATCCGATTCGATTGTTTCCGTGGATGCGCCTCCGTCTCGGCCCGAACTTCCGGATCGGCCCGTGCTGCACACGGCCTATCCGAATCCATTCAATCCGGCGACGACGCTGCGATTCGACCTTAGTTCCTCCGCGCACGTGACTTTGCGGATCTACGATATTCTGGGTCGCGAGGTAGCAATCCTTGCCGATGGGATATTCACCGCCGGATCCCATCATGTTCTGTGGGACGCCAATGCATCCGGCCGGGCCGTCGGCAGTGGATTGTATTTCGCAGTCTTCACCACGGAAGGAACGCGGCAGATTAAAAAACTCGTATTGCTCCGGTGATGCGCTTTCTCGCACTCGCCGTTCTTCTTGCGGCGATCACGCAGTCCTGCACAAGCCCACCGCCCGCACCGCCGCACGATCAAGTGGCGGTCACGGATGCTTTGGACAGCCTTGCCATCTGGGTTCCTCCCGGCGAAGGCCGTCCGTTCTTGCTGGCCAATCGAACAGGGACATATTTCTACGGCTGCACCGGCGCTGCGTGGGACAGCGGGTGGATGGGCTTGTGGGTGAAGCGTCGCCGTGTCCTGGAAAATATCGTGGTGCTCGATTCCGCGGGAACACGTCTTTCTTTTTCCGCAGCATGGTGCCGAGTTTCACCGGCCGATGTGCTTTGGATCTGGCCGGGAAATACGGCGAGAAGTCTTCGGCTCTTTTTTGCGGTACGAAACGACTCACTCTACTACGAGAGTCGTGGCGGCCTGAATGCAGAAGGTGATTCCTATGTGCAACCTTGCCCGACCCGTGGCGCACCCCCGCTGCGCCGCGAACTCTTGGAGGAATTAAGGAACTGCACATTCACGTGCGCCGATACCGCGTTCAGCAAGGCGGTGGCGTGGGCTCATCTTCAGCTTCTGTTTCTGCTGGCGGAGGACGATTCCCTTCTCTATGCGGGAATTCCGTGGTTCAATGAGGGCTGGGGACGTGATACGTTCATCTCGCTGCCCGGGCTTCTCGTGTGCGGCCACACCGACGCCGCCCGCAAGCTGCTGATGCGATTCGGCGGATGGATGGATCGCGATTCCCTCCATCTGACCTTTGGCAGAATTCCAAATCGGATTCGTCCCGGCGAGGAGATCGCCTACAATACCGCCGACGGCACACCGTGGTGGATTCTCGGATCGTTTTCCTATGGTTTGTACGCGAGGGACTACACGCTATGGGATCGGCTGGTGGGTACACCCGTCCCCAATGATCCCGCATCCGGTACAGTCGCAATTGCGCTCGCCGGAGCGATGTCACACACGGACAGCTCGGGATTCCTGAGTCACGGCGATGCGGAGACGTGGATGGACGCCGTCGGACCGGACGGCCCGGAAACTCCGCGCGGAAATCACGCCGTCGAGATCACCGCTCTGCATCACGCATCGTTGGACGCCGCCGTGCGCATGGCTTCCGCGAGTGGCAGAGTATCCGCCGATTCCGTTCGCAAGTGGCGTAACGTGCGCCGGAGAATCGAGAATGATTTTTCGGGAGCGTTTCTCACGCCATCGCATGACATGCTGGCGGACCGGCTCCGCACCGACGGAAGTCCCGATTCATCCGTCCGCCCCAATCAGCTGTTCGCGCTCACGGTTCCGCTGACGCCGCTGGTACCGCCGCAACTTCACACGGATATTCTGCGGACCGTCACGAAGAATCTTGTTCACGACTACGGTGTTCTTTCGCTCGCGCCAAGCGACTCCAATTTCCATCCTTTCCATCAGGACGAACATTATCCCAAAGACAAAGCGTACCACAACGGCATCGTCTGGACCTGGCTTTCCGGCCCGGCCAAGACGGCGCTCACGCGACAGGGACGCGGCGACTTGGCTCTGAAGATGGCCGAATACGAATGCGACATGCTGCTGCATCGCGGATGCGTCGGCTCACTTCCCGAGGTTACGGATGCTATGCCTCGGCCCGGTTCGCACGAGGTGAGTCTATCGGGAACGGTCACACAAGCGTGGAGTCTCGCCGAGTTCCTGCGAACGATGTATCAGGATTTCCTCGGTATTCGTCCCATACAGATTGCCAATCGGGTGGAGCCTTTATGGCTGTTCGATCCGCGCATTCCCCAGTCGTGGGGGAGAGTAGAAGCCAGAGTAATAATCGAGAATACTCCTTTTCGCGTAGTCATGCGGAACTTCGGCGATTCGCTGGTCGTGACACTTCAAGCGGAGACGGAGCCCGCGTCGCCCATCAGCATCAAGGTGTTCCATCCGCAAAACGGCATCACCGGCGTCTTGCGCGGCACGGATCCCGTTCGTCTTGTCTATCGGCCCGATAAGGAGATCGCATACGCCGACGGTACCCCGACGGCGAAGGTGAAACTAACGGGCTGGCCCTATGACGAAGGACCGAAGGACCTGACGTTTGCTCCACCGATTCGGACGCGGGATTTCGCCGCGCTCCGCCCGCCGCCGTGGGATATCCTGAAGACGGAAGAGGTGCTGCTCGCTCCCAATAAATCCCGCGTTCTGCTGAGTGCCGAGGATTCCCAAAATGACGACGTGGGTCCCGGCACGTTCACGTATCCCCAGGATGAACATTTCGCGCCGGGAATTCTCGATCTGACCCATCTTGAGATATCGGAAAGTGATAAATCGTATCGTTTCCGCCTTCAATTCCGGAATCTCGTTCAACCGGGCTGGCATCCCGAATACGGATTTCAATTGACTTTTGCAGCAGTGTGTCTCCATACACGGAACAGCCGACGACCGGACGCGGGCGCGAATTCGGGCTACCGCTTTCCAGACGAGCATTTTTTGTCCCGTGTGATCTACATCGGCGGGGGAATTCGCATCGAGGATGATTCGCACGAGATTCTCGCCCAATTCACACCGCGAACCACGTCGGACGCGTTCGGTGACACAACCGCGAGCGTCATCTCCTTTGCAATTCCCAAACGCTATTTCCCCGCCTTTGACGACTCCTGGCGCTGGACGGCGCTGATCGGCGCGCAGGATGATCACGGCGGCGCCGGAATGGGTGAGTTCCGCAGCGTCAGACCGGTTGCCGAGCGATGGGCCGGCGGCGGAAACGAATCCGGATCACCTAACGTTTACGATATACTCACGGTCCCCTAAGAACGCCTTTCGGAAAATAACTGCACATGGCTGAGATCGAACTTCGCAATATCAGCAAGCAATTCGGCAGCACTTCGGTTCTGCGGAATGTGTCCTTCACGATCCACGACGGGGAGTTCGCCGTTCTGGTCGGGCCGTCCGGCTGCGGTAAATCCACGATTCTCCGCATTATTGCCGGTTTGGAAACTCCTACGACCGGAGACATCCGTATCGGCGGTTCGGTGGTCAATCAAGTGGCTGCGCGCGACCGCGATATTGCGATGGTGTTTCAGAATTACGCGCTGTATCCGCACATGACGGTGTTCGACAATATGGCATTCGGATTGAAAATGCGGAAGCTGCCGAAAAGCGATATCGAGCATCGCGTGCATGAAGCGGCGGAGTTTCTCCACTTGGACGATCTGCTTCGTCGAAAACCGCGACAGCTCTCCGGCGGTCAGCGGCAGCGGGTGGCGCTCGGACGCGCGCTCGTCCGCAATCCGCGAGCGTTTCTGTTCGATGAACCGTTATCGAATCTCGACGCCAAACTGCGAACACATACGCGAACCGAACTCGCGCGCCTCCACAAGCAACTTGGAACGACGATGGTCTACGTTACGCACGATCAAGTGGAGGCCATGACTCTCGGACAGCGGATCATCGTGCTCAAGGACGGCGAGGTGCAACAGGTGGACGCTCCCCTGGAGGTCTATCGCCGTCCGGCCAATCGTTTCGTGGCGGGATTCATCGGCTCGCCGGCCATGAACTTCCTGCCCGGCACTCGCACGGGCGATCAAATCACATGCGGATCGCTCAGGTTTGCGCTTCCGCATATCATATCCGCGAAGCACTCCAACCCGACACTTATTATCGGTCTGCGTCCGGAGCAATTGCTTCTGCAACACCCGGGTTCCACTGCCGCCAAGCTCGACGTCACCGTCGAGGTGGTAGAGCCGCTGGGAAATGAGATTCTCATCTACGCCAGGTTCGAATCGGAACGTTTGGTTATCCGCGCAGCGCCGGCAACGGAAGTTAAGCCCGACGACCATTTGCCGGTCTATTTCGATCCCAATGCCATTCACTATTTCGACGGAGCAACCGATGCGGCGATCCAGTGAAACGATTTCAAGTCGAGTGCATGTTATTGCGTTCCTCGCTTTGTTCGCGGCATTATCATCGCTGGCCGCCGGTGCTTCGCGTCCGGGACATCTCTATGTCAATTTGATCTGGCATCAGCATCAGCCACTCTACGTTGATCCCGAAACCGATCAACTACGCGGCCCGTGGGTGCGCACGCACGCCACCAAGGACTACTATGACATGGCGGCCATGCTCAAGGAGTATCCAGAGGTTCACGCTACGATCAATCTGACCTCGTCGCTGCTGCTGCAATTAACCGAGTACTACTATGATCGGCTTACTCCCTCACTCTACAAACACGGCGACGGCAATTGGGCGGTGGATACCGCGAAGTATTTCGAACAATGGCAGGGCAAGACCGATCCGTGGATTGATCTGGCGTTGCGGCCTACGGAATCGTTCAATGAAGACGACATTGCCAAGCTCGTCTATGAGCCGTGGAACGCTTTCGGAATCTCGTCCATACAGATTGCACACTTCCCGGAATATGCGGCATTGCGCGACAAATCCCGCAGTGAATTAACAACCGACGACTATACGGCGATTAAGGCGTGGTTCTACTTGGCCCACTTCGATCCGGACTTTCTGCGCGGTACGTCCGATCTTGACGTGAACCTCTCCGATTTGATCGTAGAGCGAGAACCGGACCGATTCTATCTCGTGCATCCACTGATGGAGCGTGATGCCAATCGTTTGGTGGCTGATGCCGTGCGGGTCATGCAGGAAGTGATTCCGATTCACGCATCGCAGGATTTTGATAATGACAAGCGTCGCGCCGACGGGACCGCCTACTGGCAACTGGAAATCATCACCACCCCATTCTATCATCCGATTCTTCCCCTGCTCATTGATTCCGACGTGGCGCGCATCTGTCAACCGAAGGACTCGCTACCCCATCGCTTCGCCTATCCCGCCGACGCCGCCGCCCAAGTAGTCAAAGGATGTTATTTTTTCAATCGGATGTTTGGTTATCCGAATCTCGGTATGTGGCCGGCTGAGGGTTCGATTTCCCAAGCCACGGCGGATATCTTTGCCAAAAGTGGAATCGAATGGATTTGTGGAGATATGCGCGTTCTGGAGAGATCGAAGCCGTCGAATTTGGACGTTGCCAAACCTTGTCGTTTGAGTACGCCGCATGGCGACATCATGATTGTCTTTCGCGAAACGAATCTTTCCGATCATATCGGATTCACCTATCAGCATATGCAACCAGATAGCGCGGTTCGACACTTCATATCTGAAGTGAAGAAGTACCGGCCCAAAACCGATGAGCCGGATCGCTTGCTAACCGTGATCCTCGATGGTGAGAATGCTTGGGAATGGTACGAGTACGACATGGATGGTAAAAAGTTTCTGCATGGTTTGTATCAGGCACTATCGGAAGCATACCGGCAGGGCGAGTTCACTTGCGTCACACCATTGGAATACATTGATGGTGCGCCGGAACGCGGAGTGCCACCTCATCCCATCGAAACCATGCAAAAGATCGAGCAGCTTTGGCCGGGTTCGTGGATCAATGCGAATTTCGATACGTGGATCGGCGAGCCGGAAGAGAATCGTGCGTGGGAGTATCTGCTGCAAACCCGGCGTGATCTGGAAATGAGTGGCTTGAAACAACCTGATCCGTTCGATGTCGGCGGACCGCACCACTCCATATCAGATAATGATGCCAAGCTGTGGATGCTGGCACAGAACGCCTATGAATCCATGTATGCGGCCGAGGGATCGGATTGGTTCTGGTGGTACGGAGCGGATCAATCGGCGCTGGGCGGCGACCGTCCGTTTGAGGAAGGTTTCTTCGCGCATTTGCGATCGGTTTACCGATGGATGGCGGAGACCGGTGTATGGGAGGGCGATCCGCCAGAGTTCGAGCCCATTTTAAGCGCGAGCAAAATGGAGCTTCAGGAGCGTTCGGGAGTGATGGCACGGGGAAGTGAACCAATCACCGTGCGATTCGAGTGCGACGCGAAAGACGTTCGGGTTACGAAAGCCATCTATATCGCGGGGAATCTGCCCGAGCTCGGCGATTGGACACCCAACTCCATCGCCATGCGTGACGACGGAAAAGAGGGTGATCGAAAAACTGACGACGATATCTGGACTCTTACATTGATACTCCTACGCGGTCAGGAAGTACAATACAAGTATACCAATTCCGGAACGCGCGGCGAATGGTCTCCCTCGGAAGAGTTTCCCCAATCGAATCGCTCGTTCACGGTGGAAGGGACGACGGATTCGGTTGTCGTCCGGAAGGATACGTTCGGCAAGTATGAGTAGACTGCTCAGCCGACGATTGCTCGCACTTCTTACCATCGGTGTGGGCATTCTTTGGATCGGATGCACACGACACGACGGTGTCGTGCGACTTCAGATCTGGCACCAACTCCGTCCGGAAGATCGCGCGCTTCTTGCGAAGGTCGTTCGCGAGTACGAAACGATTCATGACAGCCTGGCGGTTGAAGTCATTTATAAAGAGACCGAGGAATTGCGCTCGTCCTATCAATCGGCGGCGCTGGCAGGTTTGGGTCCCTGCCTGATTCACGGGCCGGCCGATCAGGTGGGACCGCTGGCAACGATGGGTTTCATTCGTCCATTGGAGGACATCCTGCCTGCACCGCGACTGGCCGAGCTTGATTCGGCGGCGCTTATTGTCTATCGCGGTCACCTTTTTCAGGCTCCCGATCGAGTCGGAAATCATCTTGCCTTGGTCTACAACAAGGACATCCTGCCGGAACCGCCTCGCAACACGGACGAACTGATCGAAATGGGCCGGTCTGCAACTCTCGACAAGAACAGCGACGGCAAGATGGATCAGTGGGGAATCGTCTGGAATTTTACGGAGCCGTACTTTTTCGTCCCGTGGCTCTCGGGGTTCGGTGGCTGGGTTTTCGACGATAGCGGCGAGCCCAGCCTGAATACACGCTCCGCCATTGAAGCCTTTCGATTCGTGAAATCGCTGCGCGATGAGTATCGCATCATCCCGCCCGACTGCGACTACGCGATGGCCGACGCACTCTTCAAAGAAGGCCGCGCCGCCATGATCGTCAACGGTCCGTGGTCATGGCCGGGATACGAACAGGCGGGCGTGAACTACGAGCTGGCGCGTATCCCGAGCGTTACGGCTACCGGGTTGTGGCCGGCTCCGATGGTCTCGCCGCTCGGCTATTCACTCAACGTCAACGCACGAGGTCGCGAACTGGAAGAAGCGACGCGCCTGCTCGAGTACCTGATTTCCGATTCCGTGCAGAAACGATTCGTTATCGAGATCGGCGTCATTCCCTCCAGCATCAGACTCCGAGGCGACTCGGCCTATCTCGCCCGACCGCACATGGCCGAGAGTCTGGCGCAACTCGAAGTCGGCCGCATGATGCCGGTGCAACCGGAATTACGCGCGGTGTGGGACGCCATGCGCCCCGCCTATCAGTCCGTGTTAGGTGGAGCCTTGTCACCGGAGCAGGCCGCCCAGCAGATGCAGGCGGACGCCATGCAGAAAATCCGGGAGATGAATGAGTAGCGACAGACGGTTCATCGTTTTTCTCATCGCGCCGGCGGCGGTCGTCATCGCCGTTGTGGTCGTATATCCGTTTCTGTACAATTTCCTGCTGTCGCTCTCGAATATGAGTCTCTTGCACATTCGGGATTGGGAGATCATCGGACTGCGACAATATGAGAAGGTACTGTCGGAACCGCGTTTCTATCACATTCTGTGGAAAACGCTGCTGTGGACGGTTATCAACGTTACCTTCCACGTGACTATTGGAGTTACGCTTGCGCTCATTCTTCACGAGAAGGTGCCGGGGAAGCGACTGTTTCGGACGCTGTTGATTCTCCCGTGGGCGATTCCGCCGGTGGTAACGGCGCTCACGTGGCGCGGCATGTTTCACTATGAATACGGCGCGGTCAATCTGATTCTGAGCAAGGTGTTCCTGCAAACACCGATTCAGTGGCTGAATGATCCGGTCGGTACTTTTGCGGCGTGTATCATCACCAACGTCTGGCTCGGTTTTCCGTTCATGATGGTGGTTGCGCTCGGCGGCTTGCAGAGCATTCCGCACGAACTCTACGAAGCGGCCATTATTGACGGGGCCGGACCGTGGCAACGATTCCGGAAGGTTACGCTGCCGATGCTCGTTCCCGTCCTGACTCCGGCGGTGATTCTCGGCTTCGTGTGGACGTTCAACAAGGTGGACATCGTCTGGCTGGTCTCCAACGGCGGTGAGCCCGCCGATCAGACGCACATTCTGGTTTCCTATGTTTATCGCGCGGCGTTTAATCTGTATCGCTATGGCTACGCCGCCGCGTTCTCCGTTATCATCTTCCTGATTCTGGTTGCATTCTCGGTGGTCTTCATGAGGCACCAGCACCGAAGACAACTCACGGCGACGTAACTTGTCCAAATCCTCCCGAAACCGATGTTGAAGAAGACTGTCCTGCTTATCGTGATGCTGGCTTTCGTCGTCATCACGCTCTATCCGATTCTCACCGTGGTCACGGTTTCGCTGCGACCCGGCGACCGACTGCTCTCGACGTCACTCTCCATCATTCCCGAAGATGCGACGATCGAAAGCTACATCGCGTTGTTCCGCGACAAGCCGTTCGCTCGCTGGATGTTCAACAGCACGATCGTGGCCCTCGCCGTTACGATTCTCGGAACCTCCCTTGCTTCTACGGCGGGCTACGCCTTTTCTCGTTTTCGATTTCCCGGTCATCGGGCGGGTATGATGATGCTGCTCATTACACAGATGTTCCCGGCGACGATGCTGCTTTTACCGCTCTTCGTGATGCTGGCCAAGTTGCATCTCATCAACTCGTATCTGGGTCTCATTGTGATCTACTCGGCGACGGCTTTGCCGTTCACCGTGTGGCAGATGAAGGGCTACTACGACACGATCCCGCGCGAACTCGAAGAGGCCGCGCTGATGGACGGTGCCGGCCGCTGGCGAGTTTTCTATTCCATCATCCTCCCCCTGGCGGCACCGGCTCTGGTCATTACCGCTCTGTTTTCTTTTCTCACCGCATGGAGCGAATACGTTGTGGCGGCGCAGGTGCTTCTGACCGAGGATCTGTACACGCTCCCCGTCGGGCTCAAGCAGTTTCAGTCGAGCATGACCACCGAGTGGGGATTGTACTCGGCCGGTTCGATTATCATCAGCATTCCGGTGGTGGCTCTCTTTCTCTACCTCTCCCGGTGGCTGGTATCGGGTCTGACTCTCGGCAGCGTGAAGGGATAGGAATTTTTCGAGTGTGCGATTTTGCCTTGATTTCGGTGAGATAGGGTCTTATCATAAAAAGGTGAGTTTCCATTGCGAGGACAACCATCCAAGGATAGACGTATGAATAGGTTGCTGAACACGTTGGCAGTGGCTCTCACGGTATTCCTGGCCGTGAAAGCCTCCTTTGCATTCGAGTGGCGTCTCAACGACTGGGTCATTAAGGATGAAATCGGTGAGATCGAGGCGGGAGATTTCGATCTGTGTAACGGATTTTTCCGCGAAGACTCCGATCGAACCTACCTCAAGATCACGACCCGCAGTCCACTCACTCAAGACGTTGACGTATGGGTCAGAACTACGGACAAACTGGGTCAGCAACTTTCGTTGCGGCGAGACGCGCCCTCGACGCGGGCGACTGTCAACGCCTTCCGGGGCGTCTTTGAAATCGAGTGGATTCGACCGAGTGATTGGCAGGGTACGGCAACACTGTCCATTCAAACCGTTCGCAGCGGGACGATGGAGATCGTTGATGAAGCCGCTGTGGACATGAACCCGCGTTCCTCGCTCGACAATGAGACGGGCAACTGCGCGTTTGTCCATCACGGGAATCAGGGACTCACTTATACGGACGTTTTCCGGGGGAGCGGCGGAAGCCCGAACAACGGATTCGATGAGATTTTGGAATTGCACCAGAATCTCGCTACGCCGGGCAACTTCCACATGAGCGGAACATTGATTTCGGCGGCCGAGTGGTATGATCCCAGTTTCAATCAATGGCTGCGCGACGGAATCAGTCAAGGCTGGGCAGCGATGCTGACCTCGGTCTATGCTCAACACATCATGCCGTTTGTTCAAGACAACATGAACAACTGGGCGGTCAGCACCGAACAGGATTTGATCTCGACGATCTACGGATACGACGCCCGCGTCGCGTGGATTCCCGAGCGCGTGTGGCTGGCGAATGGAGTATATCCCGACGCCGGCATCGTGGATCCGTGGCTGGGCGACAACTGGACTCAGCACGGTGTGGACGCAGTCATTCTCGATGACTGGCCGCACGTCAGCGGCAACAGCGACCGCAAGATTCACTGGATGAACAACGGTTCCGGAATCACACTGCGCGTCATTCCGATTGACGGCGAATTCACCGGCAACTGCCATTACAATCCGGGTGCGGCCATTGCGCATATTCAGGGAACGGGACGATACGGCATCGTGGTCTACGGAACCGACTGGGAAGCTGCCGCGGAAATGGCCGACTTTTCCTGCCCCGATTGTCTCGAGAATTATTCGCAGGTCGTCACGTGGGTCCATGACAACTACCCTGCCGTTGGCGCCTGGAAACTCGATGCCGCGCTTGCCAATTCCGACTTCAACGGTTGGGGAATCAACGTCGGTAACGGAACGTACGGACTCATCGGCGGCACCGACGGCTATGGCGGCAGCAACAACAGTTGGTACACGCACTGGGCCGGCACGGCATCGCACTCCGATTTCCATAATCCGGCGTGGAACTACGGCCATGCCTGGTGGCAGACGTATCTGAAGGTTATGGGTTCGCCGAGCAACAATCTGTCGGAAACGGCCTGGTACGTGATGATGACCAACCTCCACGAGACCGGCTGGCACGATTACATGGGCGGGCCGATCAGCGGCTGGCAGCACCGCTATTCGAGTCACATCAAGAACGCCAACGTCTATGCCGAAGCCGCGCACTGGGCGGCGGGAGAGTACGCGATTCCGGTGAACGCGTACTTCGCCGATCCCGACAGCGACGGTGTTTCGGAACTGATGATCCACAACGATCGCGTGATGGCCGTCTTCGAGCCGACCGGCGGACGGGCCCAGTGGATTTTCGCCAAAACGCCGTCAAGCGACAACTACTCGATCGTCGGCAGCTGCAACACCTACTGGGCGGAGACCGAAGGCGACTACGACGAGTCGGGATCCAACAATCATCAGGCCGCCTTTGCCGAGGTGAGCCCGCACTACCGAAATGACACCTATGACATGTTCGTGGAGGAACTCACCGACACGACGGCGAAGATTCGGCTGGTTCACAATGAAGTAACTAAACGGATCTCCGTGAAGCTCGGCAATCCCTACTTCAAAGCCGAGTACGAAGTCGGATCTCAAACCTGCTATCTGCGGCACGGTTTCTCGCCCGATCTGCTCGATCTTATCTGGAGCGCGGACATGTATCGCATTTGGCCGCCCGACGCGGCGTACATGGGATTACGCAATCCGAACAGCGGCGCTACCGGAGCATGCATCCTCGCCAACGGCGGCGCGAATCATCAATTGGAATTCAGCGGAACGTTGCTGCGAGGAGACGAGTTGCGTGGGTATGACCAATTCGCGTTTCTGCTCTACACCGGACCGACCTCGGCTCCCGACGGATCGGGACGGATTGCCGAACTCGAGACCCTGAAGACGATGAACCTCGATCGCTACGGACCGAGACTCGACGCGCAGGCCATCTTCCTCAATGCGAGTACGGTGGAAGTATCGTTCAATGAGTCCGTGGAGCAAACCAGCGCCCAGAATATCTCACACTGGACCCTGCAAGGATTCTCCCACACCTATTCGGTAACGGCGGCGGTCCGGCAATCCGATTGGCGACGCGTCCGGCTTACGATCAACCCGAGTCTTATCGGCGGCGATGCGGGTCAGATTGCGGCAAGCGACGTCTATGATCTGAATGGCAACGTTGTTGATCCAAATTACGATACCGCGTCACTCATCGTTCCCACCGGACTCACGCCTCACACCATCGTCATTGACGGTGTCAAGGACTTCGATCGTGCCAACGAATGCCTGTTCGCAGGAACGGATACGCTGTTCCTGACGTGGGACATGTCCGCCTTGTACGTCGGCTATTTTCCCAAGGATCTTTCGACGGGCGATTTCTTCATTCACATTGACGTCAACCAGCAGACCGGGATGGGAGCTCCCACCGGCAGTTGGGGACGGGAGAGTTTCGCCAATCCATTCCGCATCGAGTATCAACTCGCCATCGAAGGCGGCGTCGGCGGGATTCAATTGAATCGCTGGACGGGCAGCGCGTGGGAGTATCCGGGTCCGGGAACTCCACCCGCCACCAGCTACAACGGATGGTCGGGCAATCCATTTACCGAGGTACGCATCCCGTGGGACGCCATCGGCAATCCGTCCGGGATCGCACTGGCGGTCAGCATCACGCAAGAGGACAATCTCATTACCGATCGGGTATTCCCGCCCTCCAATCCGACGGGCAACTCGATTACCATTTCCCAGATGTATCGTTTGTACCAACCGTACATCTCCGGCAACATGCCGTTGTCGGGCGTTCGGCCGAAGTACATTCTCAGCGGTGACCTCGGTACACCGGCCAATCTCGTGGCCTATCCGATCAGCGGACACGTGGGACTCAGGTGGTCGGCGGTTGTGGGAGCGGTTACCTATGTGATTCATCGCGCGGAATCCGCAGCCGGTCCCTTCAACGTGTTGGATGAAGTCTCGGCCACACAGTATGAGGACAACAGCGTAGCGGGAGGCCTGCGGTACTTCTATCGAGTGACCGCCAAATCGGGTATTTGACAAACGGTTTCTCCGCAAACATTCGACGAAGATGATAGGGTAGATCGGATCAGACACACAATCAACGGACAAGGAGCCAACATGAACAGAGCAATTCTTGTATGTGTGCTCGCCCTGCTTGTCGCAGGATATGCTGGGGCGGTTCCGTCCTTCACGCCCGTCGTGGACGGAATCAAGGACGTCGGCTGGGGCAGCGTACCGGATCACTCAACGACCACATTGCGCGAACCGGTTACGTTCAATCTCGACAGTGGCTTTTATGTCACGGACGACAGCGAGTTCATCTATTTCGGCTTCTGGGCCGACAACGATCCCTGGACCGATGCGATGAACCCGCATATCCACATTCTGATGGACATCGGCAGCACGGCCGACGGCGGAACGTTTGCCGCGTGGGGAGCAAACAACGTTCTTTACGCCCACGCTTTCAAGCCGGAATATGACATCGTCACGCAGTGGGGTGACGGAGCGGCACCCTATACCAACGACATTCAGTTTACCGGATTGAATCGTTGGGTTACCGGAAGCTGGAATCAGATCATGGAGCTGACGATTGACGATGGCGGCGGCAGTCAATGGACGGAAATCGCCGTCCGCAAGGCGGATATCGGATCACCGGCCAACGGCGTGGTATTGAACCTCTCCATGTGGCTGCGTCCCGCGTGGAACAAGGCAGGTGGCAATTGCTGTCTGCCCGCGGATGAAGACTTCCCCAGCGATTGGGCAAACACGGCCGGCACATTCGATCAGCAGTTCGCCTATACGCTTCAGGCAGCGATCTCCGACACCGACCCGCCGGGGATTGACCACGTTCATCAGATTGACCGCACCGGCATCGAGATCGTGTTCGATGAGCCGATGGACACGACAACGTTTCTGGCCGGCAATTTCACTCCTACCGGTTGGACATTCACGGGCTTTCGCTATAAGACGTCCAACACCGTAGGAATTTCCGCGGCACCTCCGGGTTTCCAGATGGGCACGGTATATTCCGTCGTTCTGTCTTCCGCCATCGAGGATGTCGCCGGCAATTCCATGGATCCGGCCGACGACTCGACCTCGTGGACGGGTGTCGGCTATGCGGACGTCACCTTCCTATGCATAGATGCCTCTGCGACCCACGACACGATTCTGTTCAAGGGATCGTTCAACTTCTACCACGAGTACGATGCTTTCTGGTCGGGTGGCAGCCATCTCATGTATGACGACGGCACTCACGGAGACGTAGCCACCGGTGATCATACCTTCACTCGCATTTGGCCCATGGTTCCCAACGGAGGAACACCCAACTTCGAGTGGGGAGTTCGCGACGAGTTCGACAACTGGCTCGTGATCGGCCCGAATCCCAGCTTCTCGTTGCCCGACACCAACGATATCACGGTGAGCTACACGATTCCCGACGTAACCCACAACCCGGTAGACGTCACCTTCACGGTGGACATGCAGTTCATTCCCGCGACGATTGACAGCATGATGCTCGCCGGAAGCTTCACGGATTGGGGAACCAATCCCGTGACGATGACGAATAACCTCGACGGCACCTATTCCCGGACAGTAAACTTCCCGGCCGGATCGCAGCGAACGCATTACTTCAAGTTCATCCGTATGGAAGGCGGGAATCAAGACTGGGAAGGGATCAGCGACCGCGAATTCGACCTCGACGACAGCCAGCCCACTCTGAATTTGGGACTGCTGTTCTTCAACAATTGGATTCCCGCGCCCTATGACGTGACCGCATACCCGGCTACCGGCGGCGTGGACATCCGTTGGAATGATAATTACCAGCGGGTCGAGTTCGAAGTCTACGGATCGAGTAACCTCTACTCGATTATCGAGCCAATCAATCTGCTGGGCATCGTTCCGGCCGGTACGGGAAATCATTTCCTGGACACCGATGTGACGGCTACCAGCAAATTCTATCAAGTTCGCACGGTGTACACACCGTAGTCCGCCATCAACCGTCCCGCCAGCGAAGCGGGCCGTCCGGAAGGACGGCCCGCTTCCTCTATAGGAAGTAAGCATGTGCCACTCGTTCATCTCAACAGGACCATCTTACGCGTCAGGCATTCCCCTTCCGCTTGCAGCCGACAGAAATAAACTCCACTTGGCCAGCCTCGGGCGTCAATCGCACGAGTGTACCGCCCCGCAGCAAGAGACTCTTGAAAAAGAGTTGCTACCAATCGGCCATTCAGATCAAACACTCTTAGTGTCGCATGCGCCGCCTGCCCGAGCGTAAATGTGATGTTCGTAGATGCATTGAACGGATTTGGGACGTTCTGATCGAGGGCAAACATTTTCGGAATGACCGCCCGATCTTCGGCCACCGGCAGTAGTCCCGTTCCATGCAAGACCAAGTTTGAAGCCGTGCCGTCCCAGGAAAAAACCGTGTGCAGGACGTACGATTCTTCGGACCAGTACGCTACGGAATCCCCGGTCAGAAGCTCAGCAAGACTCGCGACGAACAGCGCCGGTATTCCACTGACTTCCACCTCCTCCGGTCTATGCGCAATCCTGTGAAACTGAACGTGCATCCATCGTGTAGAAGGTGCACCGGGATACCCATCGTGAGTTGTCGTCAGTTCCACCGCAATACTATCAGTGGTCACGTATCCGGCGAAGTTCAGCGTATTGTACAAACCTTGTTCCGGAGCATCCGGTGCCATGCCGTCATCTTCGTACATTGCATTTGAACTTGCCGGCGTGCCGGCATCCGGATAATAGTGCAGCTCCAGTGTATCGCCTGCGTAGTCAGACGTTGATTCGATCTCGGGAATCATCGGGACGAAGCTTCCCCCGCGGACGAAAACCGGTATCTTCGACAACCGGGCATCTACCGAATAATGACTTTCGCCCACGAATGTCTCGTCCGTCCAGAAGTCCACCCAGACTCCCTCAGGCAAAAGTACGTCGCGAGTTCGTTGACCCGCTTCAAGAGCAGGAGCAATCAGAAACGACGGACCCCATAAGTACTCGTCATCGAGCCGGGCAAACGCTTCATCGTTGAACACCATGCACAGCGGTCTGGCCAGCGGCATTCCGGAAAGCGAGTTTTCCCAAGCCAGCGTGTAATTATAGGGAAGCAGACGGTAGCGAAGATTGATGTAGAACGTCACGATCTCGCGCGTGGCCGGATCGTAGTAGATCGGCTCGGGGGGGACGCCCACTCCGTGCGCTCGCATGACCGGTGCGAACACTCCCAGCTGCATTCCACGAATGTACTGCTCGCTGTCGCGCGGTCCGCAGTCGAAGCCGCTGATGTCGAAACCCGTATACGCAACGCCGGACATCCCCATGCTCAGTATAATGGGAAGCTGCGCCTGAAGTCCCGCGAAAGTTCTCTGCACGTCTCCCGACCAGGGGAACGTGCCGTAGCGCTGCATTCCCGCGTATCCGGATCGTATGAGGTTGAATAGTCTCTGGTCAGGATAGAATTCCCGATAGCGATTATAGAGCAACTTGGCCCAGCGGAGCGAATAGGTATTGTGAACTCGTTCCGCCGGACCGTCATGATGCACCATCTGCGACGGATGGGCCTCCGGTTCGCCCAGATCGCACCACCATCCTCCAACGCCCTCGGCAATGCGGTCGGCATAGAACGTCCACCACCAGTCGCGCGCGGTAGGCAAAGTGACGTCCAGAAGTCCGGCCGGTCCGGCCCAGAAATTCGGTATCACCACCGGAATGCCGGTTGAGTCTGGTGTCAGATAACGGTTTTGATATGCATGCGCGTAGTTGGAAGACGTCTGGATAATGTATGGCTCGGTGATGAGGATGGTTTTCACTCCCAGCGAGTTGAAATCGGCCATCATCCCGATAGGATTCGGCCACTGCGAGCGGTCCCAATCGAAGTCTCCCATCTGCCCCCATCCGAACCAATACAAATCGAGAATGATTGCATCCAGCGGAATACCTTGATCGCGAAACGCCTGAACCACGCTTCGGGCTTCGCTCTCACTGGTGTATCCGAAGCGTGACTGCAAATAGCCGAGCGCCCATCGCGGCGGCATCGGCGGCCGGCCGGTGAGCAGGGTGTAACGCTGCAGAAGCTCTGGTCCACTTGCGCCTATTATGATGAAGTAGGATAGTTCTCCGCCGGATACACCGTACTCGAACACGGTTTGCTCGGCTGCGCCAACGTCGAAGCGTCCGGGATACGGATTATCGAAATAAACTCCATATCCATTCGACGACCATAGAAACGGAACGGTGATGTTGAGATTGGGCTCGCCGACACCGTAGCAGTAGTGCGCCGCATTATACGAGTCGAGCGACTGACCACGCCGGTCTATGGAGACGGCTCGCTCGCCTCCGCCATACAAGTGTTCACTCGGCTGAAGCCGGAACCTGACTCCGCGTTCCTCTCCACTCCAAAAAAATCCGTCCTCATCCGCCAGCACCAACCGGTTTGCATTCAGAAAGTGAAACCGAACCGGGAACTTGGAAATCTCGATTTCCATTCCAGTCATTTGCATCGTCAGCGTCGAGTCATTCTCCGACAACTGCCAGAACGCAGGCTCGGGTGATAGGCAGACGACATGCGAACTATCGGGCCATGACTGCCCATCCGGCGAGAGCGTTATTCGAACGATCCCGTCCGCGAAGGGTCGCACCGCAACGACCGAGCCGCCGGCGAAAATCCGAAGCTCACTGTCCTGCAGCACATGCGAGCTGTAGTTCCCGAGAAGTTCCGCTGCAACCGCTCGCCATAGACCCAGCACGAAAATCAGATAGATGAGAATCCTCACGATCACCTCGGAGTGATTACATCTTGAATTCTCGCATCAACGCGATAGCACCCGATAACCCCAAGCACCGAGCTCAAGAGGAGCATTCTCGGAAACATTCACCCGTTCACCCGTAAAGGCGTCCAAGAACTCACCCGTGAGTCTGCTCTTCACTTCAACCAGCTTGGGCTCCGCCGAAAGGTTCAGCACGACAAGCACATCTTGGTCATCCTTTTCGCGCACAAATGCAGAGACTGTCTCAGGCAGATTAGTCTCGCAGCGCACTATCGCGCCGCCGCTCGATCCGTTCCAGAGAGCGCGATTCTCCCGTTTCAGGCGAAGAAGGATGCGATAAACGTCCCTCAGATGATGTTCCCGCCAGTCAATCGGATCGCGCTCAAAGAATTCGAGCTGCTTGTCCAGACCGGCTTCCTGCCCGCTATAGATCAAAGGAATTCCCGGTACGGTGAGTGTCAACACGGCGAACGCTTCGGCGGCGTCGCCCAACCGTTCGAATACCGTACCATTCCACGAGTTCTCGTCGTGATTATCGGTGAACCGCAACCGATGGGCGTCCGGCGGATAGGCGTTGCGCTCCCGAATGAATAGGCTGTCGAGAGCAAGAACCGACCGCTTGCCGTGCGCGATTCCACTCATCAGCCAGTGCAAGTTCCAGGAATAAGTGACGTCGAAACCCTTTTCGTGTGCGGCGGGAGATTCATCCTCGGCGAGCATGAAGACGGGCTTGATCTCATGAAGGGCTTCTATGGCGTCGGCCCAGAAGTCCCATGGTACCATGCCGGCTACGTCACAGCGGAAACCGTCTATGTCCGTTTCCCTGATCCAGAATCGCATGGCTTCAATCATATAATCGCGCAGGCCTTCTCTTTCGTAGTTCAGATCAATCACGTCATGCCAGTCGGGAACGGGCGGAACGAAATCGCCCTTTTCATTCTGTGTGAACCAGTCCGGATGTTCTTCTACCAGCGGATTGTCCCAGGCGGCGTGGTTGGCCACCCAATCAATCAAGACGTGCATTCCAAGATCGTGAGCACTGCGAACGAGACTCTTGAACTCGTCCATCGTACCGAACTCGGGATTCACAGCCAAGTAATCGCGTACACTATAATAGCTTCCGAGAGTGCCCTTACGGTTCTGCTCGCCGATGGGATGAATCGGCATGAACCACAGCACACGCACGCCCAATTCTTTGAGGCGAGGCAGATGTTCGCGAAATTCGGCAAACGTTCCCGCCGGAGTGAATTGCCGAACGTTGACCTCATAGATGCAAACGTTGCGCGACCACTCCGGTGGATTCCTGTGCTCGGACCGGCCTTCTCTATCTGCGGAATGTGCGAGGTTCCACGGCAGGAGAAGAGTCAACCATAATCCGAGCACAATCCATGAAGCAGGTCGTGGCATCACCAAGCGAGATTTCGAGATAAAAGCCGTTCTTTGTTGAATTGAGTCCATTGGTTCCGTCCCTTGATCTGCGGATAAGAAAATATAGGAATTCTCTTGATAGTATGCTACTCCCGAGTTTGTGGAGCACTCGGTCGCGATCTTTCTACGCCAGTTCCGGTCAGAATCCCAAAATAAAACTGCCTTGCCATATCGTGACGGCAAGGCAGCGTGCGGTTATTGCGATGATAATGTAGAGCTTACAGCGTACGCTCCGATTCGTTTCGGCTTCCGCCTTTCGGACTGCCAACGGTTCGGCGAAGGTGCACGACTGCGCCGATCGGAATGCCATCTCGGCAGATTGCCGTCACCTCGGCCGTGCATGAACCTCCCCATTCGACAAATTCCGTCTGGGTCGCGGTTGGTTGCGCGCGCAGGGCATGCGCCACCGCCCCGCCCAACCTTCCGAATACTCCGGATTCCGGCGATCCTTCTTTCCCCTCTACGGAAGAACCGATCCAGCGGCTTGCCGCATCATTCACGATCCGAAGCACTCCGTCTCGATCGTACACCAAAAGCGGCGTCGCAACCGCCGCGATGGCGGCTTCGTACAATTCAAGATCGCTCACCCGGCTCTCGAGTTCCAAGTTGCGCTGGTTCAGCTGTTCGCGTTCGTCGCGTTCCTCCGTGAACAGACTTTCGCTGGCGGCCAACGCCGTTTCCGCCAACTGACGGATCTGGCGAAGGTCATGTTGCCGCTCGGCAGCCTCGCGGACCGTATCCTTCAGTTCGGTCTCCGCCCACGGCTTGCTGATGAACTTGAAGATTGCGCCTTCATTGATGGCGGTAATTACCGCCGTGATATCCGCATATCCCGACAGAACGATGCGCATCGTATCCGGCCAACGCTCGCTGACCAGTCGGAGGAATTCTCCACCGTTCATCTGAGGCATCCGGTAATCCGAGACCACCACGTCAATGGGGATTCGTTCCAGCAAATCCAGACCGTCCCGCGCCGACGTGGCGAGATGAATCCGATAGGGTTCATCAATGAAGTGGCGACGGAGGGCTTTCAGGACCTTCTCTTCGTCGTCCACGAACAGGATGGACGTCGTTTCACTCATGATGGATCTCCTGCGCGAATTCCACCGGTTGTTTGTTTACGGGGAAACAGAGCATGAACGTCGTCCCCTTGCCGAGCTGGCTTTCCACTTTGATATCTCCGCCGTGTTTCTGTACGATGTCGTAAACGATGCTTAGTCCCAAGCCGGTTCCCTGCCCCACGTCCTTCGTCGTGAAGAACGGCTCGAAGATCCGTCCGAGGTGATTCGATGCGATTCCGGCTCCGTTATCCGACACATGAACAATGACACGATCTTTTTGCTGATGCACGGAAATCCGAATCTCACCCTGTTCAGGAATCGCCTGAGCCGCATTGGTAAGGAGGTTGCTGAACACCTGCTGCAAAGCGCCGAGGTGACCGAGGATCGGGGGTGCGTCTTTATAGTCCCGGACCACTTGCGCCTTATACTTGATTTGATTCCAGACGACTCGAATGCTGTTTTCGATGGCGTCGCATACATCCACCAGCATCGGAACGTCGTCGTCTTCCCGCGAATAAAGCTTGAGAGCTCGAACGATGGTCTCGATTTCATCCGTTCCCTCCAGGGAATCCTTCACGAGTTCCAGAAGATCCTCGAGAACGAATTCGAGCTTGAGCGTCTGCCGCAGGGACGACAACTCGGTGCGAATTCGGGTGGCTGTCTCATAATCCTCGGCAGCGATGCTCTGTTCAAGCTCGGATACCCAACCGAGGTAGTTGCGGATTTTGGTGGTATAGTTCGCCAGTTCGCGAAGATTGCTGCTGATAAAGCCGATGGGATTGTTGATCTCATGGGCGATCCCGGCCGCCAGCACGCCGACTGACGCCATTTTCTCGGCGTGAACGATGGATGCCTGTGCGCCCTGCAGCTTTCGCAGCGCCTGCTCGGTTTCTTCCTTTGATACTGCCAATTGCTCCAGCGACTCCGCCAGCTCGGACGACAGTCGCGCCTGCTCGTTCCACAATGCTTCAAGTTGTCCCGCGTATTCCTTCTGGGCGTTTTCCGCCCGAATTCGAGCGGTAACGTCATCCATGATCTGCACGGCGGCAATCACGCGACCATCGCCGTCTGTCACCGGCGAAGACACCACACGGAAGCAACGCTCAACATCGCCCTTAGATTTCGTGGACAACGACTCCTGCGAGCATCCACTCAGCAGTGTCCGATGGGTGGCGCAATCGGGACAGATGAATTCTCTCGGCGGATCACAGAGTACCTGATAGCAATACGGTTGATCCGTCAGGTTTCGAGTGGGGAACCACTCCAGCATCCGCTTGTTCATGGTCAACAGGCGCATGTCTGATGAGATTACCGCCACCCCCAAACCGACGCTGTCTACGACGGTCCGGTATTTCCGCTCACTCTCTCGCAGGGCTTGTTCGGCTTCCTTTTCGCGTGTAACGTCCGCCAGCACACCGACCGCTCCCACAAACCGGTTGTCTTCCATGATGGGGCTGGCGGCGATCCGAATGACGCATTCCCCGCCGCCGAGACGTTGAAGACTCACCTCATACGAGTCGCTGATCCCCGCCAATCGCCGAGCCGTTCCTTCGCGAATCGTGGCGCGACCCGCTTCATTTAGATATTCATCTATGGCTTTCCCGATCAATTCTCCCTCGGCAACTCCGAGCAGCGAATGAGCGGCCACGTTGGCATACAGAAAGCGTTCGTCCTCATTTACGAGAATAATCCCGTCGGTTGCCAGTTCAACCAACGAGCGAAATTGCGCAAGTTCAGCCCGTAGCTCCCGTTCCACCGAATGCTGTGCCTGCAGCGTGTTTTCCAGCTCACCGATGCGGGCTTCAAGCGCCGCATGTTCCGGCGGCCGTGACGGATGATTTTTCACCCGCGTCAAGTGTCCTTCCTCTTCATCTCCACCTCAAGATTCCCTTTTCCGTCGGAGCGTATGGCCGCCGGACCCTCGAGCTGGGAAATGTCACCCTCCACGCCGTCAATGGATATTACCGTCTTTGCTGAAATCCGTTCCCGAATCACCACCACGCTTTCGTCCCCCTGTTCTCGCTGTGCAATCTGCCTTGCCAAGTCCACGTTTTCCGCTTCCTTCTGTGCCATCAGCTGCAGGGTGGGAAGCACCGATTCGATCAACCTGCGATATACTTCAACCTGCTTTTTCGATTGCTGATCTTGGTTCATGCGGTGTTTGGCGAGGAACTTCATCAGGATCGTTTGAGGGCTCGTCGCTCCGATCTGATGCATCAAATCTGAACCGAGAAGCAGTTCGATCCGGCTCAGATTCTCGCGGGCCTTCTCGACGAATTCCTGGTTATCGCGAACGCGTTGTTTGAAGAAGTCCAACATTCCCACGCAAATCGTTGACAGGATATTGCCCTCATCGGCGTCAATTCGGTCGAGAATCGCCTTTTTTCGGGCGACGATCTTGCTCCCCTGGACCGCGCCCGCCGAAACGGTGTCGGCGACGACCGTCGAATCCTTTACGGTACCCTTGATGATGATCTTGTCCTTGGCCGACAGCCGCGAATCGCGAACGGATCCTTGCGCAATGACGCTGCGATCACTGCTGACAATTGAGCTTCGGATTTGCCCCTCGACCGTAATGTCGTCTCCCGCCTCGATGATGCTGTCTTCCTGAACGTCACCCGAGACGAACACCTCGGAGTCGGTGAGGATACGGCTGCCAATATGCAAATCTCCAACGACCTCGACGCACTGACTGGTGGAGATATCCACCACCTGATTGCCCTCTACCCGAAGAAGCGGATTGATCTTGAGCCGAACCGCCCGCGGGAATTCCTTGACCCCCTGGAGCGTCTTGACACGACGAATCTCGCGGTCCACGACCACCACGCCGTCGGTCTCGGCCACGGCTTCATTATGATCGAAGGACAAGGCAACGCCCGGGCCGGCCTTCAACTCAACGTCGAGTCCGCTGCGCGGAGGAAGCGTCTCTCCGCGTACGTTCCGTCCGGCTTTTCGACCGACGGTTGCGGGCGTTTTCTGACATAGAAGATCACCCTTGCTGACTTTCCGCGAGGAGTAGTAGACGTCGGTATTGCCGGGCTCGGCGACGGCCTGAAAGAAGAACTGAATCTCCGCATCGGCTCCCGACTCCGGAAACTCCCCTCGGGCAACCAGAATATTCTTGGCGGGGATGTGGTGTTCCAGAACCTCCTGCAGCCGGCGGGAAATAATTCCAGCATCCAATGAATCCGTGGCGATTCCCGCCTCCGATACGGCGCTCATCACGCGATCTAACGTGATCGGACGCTCGAACTGATCCAGATAGAAGATATCCAGCAATGCCTTCATGCGGGCGAACGGAGTTCCGTCGTCGGCCGGAGCTTCGGCGAAGTGAATCCGCGGACTGCCCTTCTCGAATATCTGCTTCGTGATCCGCACCACCACGTCCACGAAGTCAGCAGTCCGTGTCTTGCGGACGATGCCGTCAAACAACATGCAGGACTCCGGCAGGGAGTGCTCGCGGGCGATCGCCCGCTTGATCTGCCGCAGATGTCGAAGCAGCGCTTTCTGATCGAGAAGTTCCCGAACGTCCACGCGGAACTGGACGTTCCAACTGTCGAACGCCTGAGACACCACGCGAAAGTCAACGCGTGGATCGCCCGTCGGTCCGGAATGCGTCATTGGTTCGCTCACGGATATCCCTACTCCACTACCGAATTATAGAACTGATCCGTTCGGCGTTCAATCGCTTCCCGCCGTTCAAGCAGCATCCGGATCTGGGTCTCGTCCAGACCGAGTGCGTCATACAGACCCGGATATACCGGCGCCACGTAACGTCGTTCCTCCCTACTCGAGAATGCCCGATGACTCAGGGCATCGGCCAGCGCCAGAACGTGAGCCAGCTGCCGGTGCTGTGTGGCACCGTTCAAATCATGATGACACCGAATGGCTTCCACATAGGGGGCGGGCATCCCCCATTTCTCGACCAGACCGGCCCCAATCTCCGCGTGGTCGAAACCCAGAACCTGCCGTTCCGCCTTCCAGCGGTACATGGGTTTCTCAGCCAACAACTTAGCCACTTCCCGACACTCCTTGGGAGCAGACTGAATCAGGATGATCCGGCCGGCGTCATGCAGTACTCCCAACGTGAAAAGCGTTGCCGGCTTGGCCAAGCTCATCCCTTCGGCGATGACCTCGGCAAACCGGCCGACGGTCAGCGAGTGCTTCCAGAAAGTCCGTGGATCAAACAGATCATCGGCGGTCCATAGCCCTCGAATAACGGCTGCCGAAATCGCCAGCGAATGCACGGCATCAAAGCCGATCACCATGATAGCGTCAAGCACCGTCTCGACCGGCTGGGTGAGCCCGTAGAAGGCCGAATTCGCTATCCGCAGAAGCCGATGCGAGAACCCGGTATCGGTCTCCAGTGCCCGAGCCAGGGCTTCGGCGGGCTGTTCGCCTGCCGATGCCGCCTCCAGCGCCTGCGCTATTACGACCGGCGGGTGGGGCAGTCGCATTAATTCTTCAATCGCGATTCCAGTATTCATGGGAGAAATCGGCTAAAGTTCTCGGAATCCTCACGTCACGTATCCGACAATTATCTGTTTTATGCCGAATGGCGGCGAGATACAGTTCTTGAGAAGAAA
>JAHJDG010000010.1 GCA_018812265.1 bacterium
GATCTCTTCGTTCTTCGCTGCCCAATCGCGGCGCTGACCCGCGAGCACGGCAAATGGGAGCAGGCTCGCCTGCGGACATCCGACGAGCGCAGTCGGGTCCAGTGCCTTGTTCAGGCGCAAGGCGCCGGGGCAAGGCACTTGACGAAGTCAGCGCCGCGATTCCGCGCGACGCAGTCGCGCGGAACGCGAAGGTCACCGGGAGCCGGCTTTATCGGCGATCCGGTGCACCGACTTGTTCGGTCATTCTCTCTCTTCAGCCCAGAGCCGCATGTCGAGATGGATACGGGAGATGCTTTGCTCTGATGCAACCTGCTTCGCGAGTGCCTGGAACTTGGAACTGACGTCTGGCGTAAGTCCGTTGAGACCGGGCCACTGCGGGAGGTCCCCTCTCGTGGCTTTACGCTTGAGTGAGGCCGCTGTCATACTATCGAGTGGGATTTCCATCCACTCTTCCACCAAAGCGAGTCCGTGCTTTTCACAGAGAAAGCGGTTATAGCAAATGCCTCTTAAGAACAGGTTAAGGGCTTTACGTGCCGCACCCCAGTTCTGCGCTGCTCGTGGGAGTGCGCGTCTAAGGACCTCAGTCTGGTCATCGAGGACTCTAAGGAAAGCGCCTTCATTCTTGGTTCTGAAGATTTGAAGATTGATGTCGGCAAGGTGTTCCTGGGCTGCCTTAATGACGCCAGCGGAGCCTTGATTACGTAATGCTGACGGCCCTATGGCTGAGATGGCAATGTGTTTTTGCATGTCACCATAGAATTGATCATCCTTCTTCATCGTTTCCTCCGGCGAACGCTCGCCATAACCGGCAGCAAAAGGCGTCGCTCCTTCGTCGCGACGCTTTTTGCTGTCCGAGTCGATGACGTTGTTGGGCATTTTTATAACGCCAGCATTCGGTGTTGTTTTACGCAGTTCACATCTTCGCACTATGGTTCAATCTTCGTTCCCAGCACTTGCAGGAATTTGGCGAGCCAATCAGGATGAGCAGGCCAGGCCGGCGCGGTCACCAAATTGCCGTCCACGTGGGCCTTGTCCACTGGAATATCTACATACTTGCCGCCCGCGCAAGTTACATCTGGCCCCACCGCCGGATAAGCGGAGCAGGCTTTCCCCTTAATGACTCCGGCTGCGGCCAGCACCTGTGCGCCGTGGCAGATGGATGCAATGGGCTTGTTTGCTTGTGAAAAGTGCCGCACGATCTTCAGCACTGTCTCGTTCATGCGAATGTATTCCGGTGCGCGCCCACCGGGGATGACCAGCGCGTCGTAGTCTTCGGCCTTGACCTCTGCAAAAGTAGCATTCAGCACAAAGTTGTGACCGGGCTTTTCGCTGTAGGTCTGGTCTCCCTCGAAATCGTGTACCGCGGTGCGCACCTTCTCGCCTGCCTTCTTGTCGGGACAGACTGCATGAACTGTATGCCCCACCATCAAGAGTGCCTGGAAGGGCACCATTACCTCGTAGTCTTCCACGTAATCGCCGACGAGCATCAATATTTTCTTTGCACTCATAGTGAACTCCTTTCTGTTGTCTTGCGTTTTGCGAACTGCCGACGTCTTTGGGCAATTTTCCGGGATGGAGTCAATATAGTAAGGAACTACGTGATATTCACCTCCTTTCTTGCCGTTCTTATGGGCATTGTATCCCACTCTCTGTGGTGATGGGCCGCCCAACGGCCGCCATGACGCGCGAGGGATGCGTCTCGTTTTCATATGCACAACGTCCGCGTTGAACGGCTCGGATAAGCGAGCGAAGCGACGCTTGAGATCGTCCGTTTTCGAACGCGTTGTTAGATCGCACGGGAGCTACCCGTTCCATCGATATGGGTAATCCATCTGGGCAGCAATTCGGACGCGCGCATCCGGACCAGCCAATCTCTCCACGAGGTGCAGGCCCGCGTCGATGGCAGATGAGACGCCGCCCGCGGTAATGACGTCCCCCTCATCGACCACCCGCTCGTGGACAACCTCTCGACAGTACTGTTCCAGTTCCTTGAGCGCGCCCGGATGTGTCGTCGCGCGCTTGCCCCGAAGAAAGCCTGCGGCTCCGAGAAGGAGAGCGCCAGTGCATACCGATACCTTAAGCCGCGCGGCACCGGCCGTTTTCAACCAATCGACAAATTTCCTGTCATGTTGGAGACTCCTGGTGCCGAACCCCCCGGGCACAAAAAGCATGTCGTAGGAACTGAGGGGCTCAGCTATGGCGTCCGCTCCAATCCGAAGCCCTCGATCGTCGACGACCTGCTCAGTGGTTGCGCATATACGCCATTCGAAATCGTCAATGATGTTCATCGACTTCAGGCGCGTAACAGGGTCGTAGAACCCGATAAAGTCCAGAGATGTCATGCGGTCAAATACGACAAATGCAGCTTTCATAGTGACAACCTCCCGCGGTGTTGCACGAACGATCAATCGCGGCGCTGACCCGCGAGCACGGCGGATGGGAGCAGGCTCGCCTGCGGACATCCGACGAGCGCAGTCGGGTCCAGTGCCTTGTTCCGGCGCAAGGCGCCGGGGCAAGGCACTGGACGAAGTCAGCGCCGCGATTCCCGGCGACGCAGTCGCGCGGAACAAGTTATTCTATCGTTTCTGGATATCTCCACCACTCGGGTGTGCATATTCAGGCCTCCCGACAATAGCCGTGCAATCGTATCCGTTGCACTTATGGAATGCCGCCCCCCCTATCCCATTTCAAATACGGTGGAATATTTATAAATCTCTTGACAAGCGTAACGCAACCATTTTTTCGTTGTTTCCGCATATCGTATCAAAATTAAGATTATAAGGTAGATGGAGAAGGCCACATGAATAAATGGGGACGGTTCTAATGGATGTTGTGATTTGCCCTTGACAGCGCACGGGAACGGGGGCAAGATGCCGCACATTTTATTTATTGCATGAGGAGAACCATGGAGGAAACAAATCAGAAGATGGAAGAGGCCGGCGGCGAGAAGAGTTTCGCCGAACTGCTGGACGAAAGCGGGACCGACCAGGGGTGGCTGAAGCCGGGCCAACGCGTGGAGGCGGTGATCGTGAAGGTCACACCGGAATGGGTCTTCATCGACGTAGGCGGAAAGCACGAGGGGTATCTGGACCGGCGGGAGTTTCTCGACGCAGAAGGAAACGTGACGGTCAAGGAAGGTGAGACCATCCGGGCCTATTTCCTCTCATCCCAGCACAATGAGAAACTGTTTTCGACGAAAATCAGCAGCGGCGAAGCGAGCCGGACCTTTCTTGCGGATGCGGCACACAGCGGGATTCCCGTGGAGGGACTCGTCGAAAAAGAGGTCAAGGGCGGCTTCGAGATCAAGGTGGCCGGCGATAC
>JAHJDG010000011.1 GCA_018812265.1 bacterium
AGGTCTTGTGCGGATCACGCTGCGGCGGCGGAATCAAAGGCGCCGCTTGCGTCCAAAACGCCTCCGATAACACCCAACTCTTGCGGAACATCCAACCTCCTCAACCTTGATGCCCGCAAGATACTGAAATCGGCTCCTCCTCGTCAAGTGTTATTTTGATATAGGCTCTATATCCCCCATAACCGCCCCCGGAGGAACGAAACAGCCCTTCCCACTGACCGTCGCCGTCCAGATCCCCGCCAGTCGGACCACTGAAGGGTTGGTCCCATGATTGATATTCATGTACGACCAAACCGCCGGGAGTGTTCTCGCCGACGATTGCCGTCGCGGGGATGTCCGAGCTTTCACACGCAGTGGCGAAGTCTATGTCCCCGTCGTGATCGAAATCGCCATCAAAGAGAGCGGTGTATGCGGAGGAATCAAAGGACGTTTCGACAACGAAAGCTCCGGACTCATTCTGTTCCAGCAAGGTCAATACCATGCCCCAACCCCAGCCGCTGAGAGTGACCGCATTCAGCCGGCCATCGCTGTCATAATCCCCGAGGATGATGCTTCCTATCCACGGAGTGGAACAGACTTGGACGATTCCGGGTTCGGGAGTGAACTCCTCCCAGGTCCAGGGATTGTCGCTGGTGGCGTTGAAGAAGTGCGGCCCCAGAGTGAGCAGTTCATCGGCGGGATCAGTGTCGAGATTTCCCGTCCAGACCGGTCGGCCGGCGGCAGTGGGAAACGAACCGGAGGCTACCGACCAATGGCCCGTTTGCAAATCGCGCTCGGCCATCTGGAACGAACTGCCCGTCACCCAGATGACTTCATCCACGCCATCACCGTTGAAATCGCCGACAATCACGGATTCGGGGGGAGGGTCGAAAAATCCGGTCGGATTGTAGAAGTCGCCCTCATAAAGTTGCCACTGCCACGGCTGGGCGAAGGTGGCAGACGCGAGAGTCAGTAGAGAGATCAGAACTGTACGGATCGGTTTCATGGCTCCTCCTCGGCTCAATGTGTGCAAAAGCTCGTTGATCATGCACAAAATGCAAAGCCTTCCGCAGGCAGGGAGAGACCGTACTGCAAACGGAAGGCTCTGTGAATTATGGGTTTCCCAAAAGATGGGCGGGCCAAACTTACCATTCTGCGCCCTCCCCCAAGTGAAGGAGTACCGCGGATTTTGCCCCATAGGAAACCCATAATCTACCGAAAATCAGGTAGTTATCAGAGCCGTTGGGGGCAGCCGCGAAAGCTGTCCGCAAAGACACTGATTATCTCAAGATAAGCAATTTCAAGGCCGGGAGCAAGAGTGCCGGGCGGGTCTGGAGACCCGCCACGGCGGTTGTGGGGTGGCCGCGAGTAAAGTCGGAATCCTTAGCTGCGGATATTTGATCCGCCAGGGCGGGCGACCACACAGGGTCGCCCCTACACATTTCGCGGGCGCATCGCCATGCGCCCCTACGGTTTTCGTCAAGGCATAGGCACGGCAGGCCGTGCCCCTACAGTTTTCGCCGAGGCGGGCGTCCCCGCCCGGCCGGAATCCTACTTGAAGAATCCCTTGATGATTTCGACGACTTCGCCGCCGACGCGGTTCTGGCCCTCGACGGTGGCCGCGCCGATGTGGGGCATAGCGACGACTTTGGGATGCTTGCCGAGCTCCTGACGCGGATTCGGTTCGCCGACCCACACGTCAATCGCCGCGCCGCGTACCTTGCCCGAGTTCAGCGCAGCCAGCAGCGCGTCTTCATCCACCACGCCGCCGCGCGCGCAGTTGACGAGGAACACGCCGTCCTTCATCATGCGGAACTCGTTCTCGCCGATCTCCGGGCCGGCCTTTTTGTCGAAGGGGATGTGCAGGCTGAGGTAGTCGGCCTTTTCGAGGACTTCGGCTTTCGACACGAGCGGGAAGCCCTTAACCTTGACCTGCTCGGGATACTTGTCGTAAGCCATGATCCACATGCCAAGGGCGGCGGCCTTTTCGGCAAGCAGTCTGCCGATGCGGCCCACGCCGATCAGACCCAGCACTTTACCGCCCAGCTCGGTGCCCTTGGAAAAAGCCTTCTTCTCCCACTGGCCGTCTTTCATGGTATGATCGGCGGCGGGAATCTGCCGCGCGAGGGAAAACATCAGACCGAGCGCGAGTTCGGCCACCGACGCGCTGGACGCGGCGGGCGTGTTGCGGACTTCGATGTCCTTCGATTTGGCGTGGGCGACGTCAATGTTGTCCACTCCCACGCCGCCGCGCACGATGAGTTTGAGATTGGTGCCGCCGTCAATGACTTTGGCGGTGACCTTGGTGGCGGAACGCACCACGCACGCGTCGAACTTGGCGATTTCGCGGATGAGCTCTTCTTCGGGATAGAACTGCTCGACGACTTCGTGTCCGAGCTTCCTGAGTTCGGCGACGGCGGTCTTGTCCATGCCGTCGGTGACGAGAATCTTGGCCATGATGCTCCTTTGAGGATGTGGTGATGTTTGAGTGTAGAGAATGCAATGGGGAATTAAAAGGTGTTAAAGGTGAGAGATGATCATTTGTGGGCTAAAAACGTTGTGAGATGTGGAATATTTTTGTCTAAGCTAAAAAAAACCGATGACATGTTGTTAATAACTAACTTAACAATAGTGAGGGGTGTAGTCAGCTCTTGACAATAGTAGGCAGAATTGATTATATTGTAACTCTTTTACATGCTACGCTTTCTGCAACATAAACCCAATATTGGGCGATCAAGTGAACCCTGTATTCTCTTATAATGCATTTAAAGTCTTTCACTTAAAGGCTACCTCTGAGATCGAGGATGTAACAGTCGCAGAAATCGGCCTGTCGAAGTCTTGGGGTGAGACTTTATCAACGTACTTTAAGACACACGTACCTCTTACATTTGTCTTGGAATCCGACTATATTGATAAGGATTGGAGCAGCCTTCTCTCCCTACATTACTCTGCTATGCATGGGCAGTACCGTAGGCACGCTCTTCGCACTCATATATTCAAAGGGCTGGTCCACCCCTATCGTGCGATCTTCGATGCAGCTGCTGTAGATGCAGAGACAAAAGCATACCTGGGCTATTTTACCGTTTATCACACGAGACCACGGTGCATCGGCCGAACACATCTCAGCGCGAGGAAACTTGGATTGGCCCCGGGTGTCATGTGGTGTACGGAGAGAATTCGGCTAGCAGGGCAAGAATTGACCATTGAGGGATTCCCTTTTACTTCGCAGGATGGCAAAGTAACATGTTGCGCTCATGTTGCCATTTGGGAAATTATTCGGTATTTCAATCTCAAGTATGGGTACTACGGCGAATACTATATGGCGGACATTGCCCGCTTGTCTGAGGACCCTGGTTTCGGGCGTTCGATACCAACCAGCGGGCTTTTCTGGACGCAGATATTGTCAGCCTTTGGTGCTCTTCGCATCAAACCAACGGGCTACGGTCTAGTTGAAAGTGCCAAGTGGCGATACCTTTGGCACATAGCCGTTGGTTATATCCGATCAGGTATTCCGGTCATCATCGGTGGTCAGGTCGAAGGGCAGGGCCACGCCATCGTGGGAATTGGACTCACTGACCCATGGGGCGACAAAACAGATATCATTGTTCATGATGATAATCACCTTCCCTACGGAACTCTGTCGCAGAATCCGTTGTGGTGTGGATTTACTCCAAGTGCGATTGAGTATGTGATTGCACCCCTATACGCAAAAATAATTGTACCCTATGAGACGTCACGAATGGCGTCGCTAGTAATACGAAGCGATTCACTCTATGGGTTCGGACCGCACGGGATCCCATATGGCACAAACCGACGTACCCTTCTCACAAGCTCGAAATCATATAAGCGCGCGTTATGTGCACGCACCACCACTACAGATTACGAGTTCTTCGCACGGACTATACCACTTCCGAAGTTCGTATGGATCACTGAGTTCTTTCATTCAAATCCCAAGCAGATATGTTGCGAATATGTATTAGATGCAACAACATCAACATATGACTGGCAGCCGTTTTTACTCTTGCGATACCCGAGTCGTTTCTGGTATAATCATCGCACTCATGCCTCTGACATAAATGATCTACAGTACGCGGACATTGCTCCGCCAGTTCCCTTGTGGGACGCGTTCCCAGGCAATCTGATCTGATTAAGAGAGATTCATAGGAGGTCCGCATGACACGCGTTGCCGATTCCGATAAAACCATCGAATCTGTCCAGCAACCACGATTCACCAAAGTAGAGATCG
>JAHJDG010000012.1 GCA_018812265.1 bacterium
GCCGCAGGCGGACGGCTCCATAGAGGAGCGGCACGACGAAGACGACCGCAATTATCCAACCGGCGCGGCGGGGAAGTGCTCGTTTCCAGAGCAGGAATAAGAGAGCGTTCAGCGACAGCACCCAAACCGAAATCCCATAGACGTCGGCCAGATCCGCCGTCTGAATCGCGGGCAGAAACGTCGTCTGTGAAAGAGCCCAGATGATCCACGGAAAACCCAGCTCGCCGGTTCCCCAGAAGACCTCGAAGAAAACGTAGAGAATGACAAAGAGCCCGGCGGCCCAGCGGAGTCCCGCGCGGCGATACGCGTGCGAGACGGCCCATGCCGTGATGCCCCAGACGGTGGCGAGAATGGCGATGACGACGACCGCTGAAGCCCATGTGAGCGCGGGGGGGGCTCCGCTATTCAGACCGATCCAGTAGAGCGTTCCGGTGTAGAAAACGAAGCCGGCGAGATAGGCCCACCGGAAAGCCCGACCGGGCGACAGTGATACCGAAGCGGAGAGAAACGGAACCAGGGCGATGTACGCGAGCGGCCATCCTCCCACGGGAGGAAAGCTCAGAATTCCGAGAACTGCCGAGAGGAAGAAGCCGAGACCGGGCCACACGACTACTTGTCATCTCCGGGAATCACCTCGCGTCTTTCGGATGCCGCGCGATAGGTGGCCTCGATAATCTCCATGAGCATCACGGCTTCCTCACCACCGGAAATGGGCGCGCTGCCGGAGAGCAGGCTCTGATAGAAATGATCTATCTCACCCTCGTAGGATTTGTGATAGAGCTCCTGCGGACGCAGGGGACGACCGGCCGGAGTCACGTTTACGAGGCTGCCCTGCACTTCCTTGGTGATTTTCAGCGGATTGAGAATCGCCGTACCCTTGGTGCCGCTGAAGATCGTCTGGGCTTCGCTCTCATCGGACATGAAGGCCCAGGTTACGTTCAGATAGAGCGAAACGTCACCGGCCAGACTGAAGAAGGCGATAAGCGTATCCTCGACGCGGAAGCCGAGACGGTCTCGTGACGCGTGGGCGGAAATGCGCTGAACCGCCGGGCCACCGAGACTCCAGAGAGCCACGTCGAGCATCTGAATTCCGAGATCCATGAGCACGCCGCCGCCGGAAATACGCGCGTTGCTGAGCCACGGGCTGCGGGACCAGCGATCCGTCTTTTTCAGCCAACGCGAACGAACCGTGATGATGCGTCCGAGTTCCTCGGCCTCGATCAGTTTTCTAAGCGTGGTGCAATCGGGACGGAACCGCAGGTTCATAGCGACCATGAGGGTGCGGTTCGCCGTGCGCGCCGCTTCCACCATTCGCTGGGCTTCCGACGCTTTGCGGGCGATGGGCTTTTCGATCAACACGTGTTTGCCCGCCGACAGCGCCGCCAGAGCCACCGCCAGATGGGAATTGGTGGGCGTATTCACGTGCACCGCGTCAATATCGTCGCGGGCCAGCAGACGTTCGGGATCGCGGTAAAAGTGAGGAATCTTGAACTTGTCCGCGATCATCGCCGCCTTGGTCATTTCGAGGTCGGCAATGGCGACGAGTTCCGCGTTGGGATGTTTCTTGACAATCGGGACATGGACGAGCTGCGAGATGCCTCCCGCTCCAATGATACCGATGCGCAGCTTATCCGCCACGGTCGTTCTCTCCGTTATGCAGGACCGAATCGAGATAGGATTGCAAAATGAGGACGGCGGCCGACATGTCCACTCGACCGCGTTGTTTTTTCTGGGAGACGCCGATTTGGGTCAGGGCGCGGCTGGCGTCCTGCGTCGAGTAGCGTTCGTCCCAGCGCCGAACGAGGTAGCCGGCGCGCTCGAGTTCACCGATGAAGCGGTCTACCTGCCGGGCCTTGCGGCCAGCTTCGCCGCGGAGAGTGAGCGGGTAGCCGACGACGATTTGCTCCACGCCCTCTTCTCGAACGGCGCGCGCGAGGCGCGACAACAACTCAGGCGTCGGCCAGACGTCATAGCCGACGGCGAGGGTGCCGCGGTCATCGGAGACGGCGACGCCGGTGCGTTTCTCGCCCCAGTCGAGACCGAAACACCGGGGCACGGCCACGTTAAATCTGATCGAGGGGTTTTTTCAGCGACTCCTTGAGCAGTTTGCCGGGCTTGAAGTGGGTCTTTCGGCGCGCGGCGACGTAGATGATCTCGTTCGTCTTGGGATTGCGCGCTTTCGGCTTGGGCTTGGTTTTCTTCACCTCGAATACGCCGAAATCACGAATCTCGATTCGCAGCTCGGCTTCACTTCCGGACATGATCTCGCGGAGCACGGTAAACGTGTCGTTGACGATCTTGGCTACGGTGTCGGGCCGCTCCTGGCTGCGCTGACAGACCCGTTCGACCACATCTTTCTTAATGAAAGTTCGCATTCGGCCTCCTTCGGCACTTTCCTGAGGCAGGATATGTTGAAGTCAGTTGATCGTTCCGCTATCGCTCGGGACTCGCCTCTTCGTCCACGCGCTCGACGTGAATGACGTCCTTGATGGCTTTCATGCGCTTGACGACGCGCGTCAGATGGGGAAGGGATTTCACTTCGATCGTGAGCTGTCCAACGGCGAAGGCGTCTTCCCTTCGCATTTCAAGATAGAGAATATTGACCTCTTCCTTGGCCATCGCCGTGGTCAGGTCGTTGAGCAGACGGGGCCGCTCCTTGCCGATCACCCGCACGCGGACGTTGAAGGTCGCTTCTTTGTCCACGTCCCACTCGACCGCGATATTCCGCTCGGGGCGCTGCATGAGGCGGGGAATGTTCTTGCAGTCCACGCGGTGAACGGAGACGCCGCGGCCGGTGGTGATGAAGCCCGTAATGCGGTCGCCGGGCAGCGGTTGACAGCAGCGACCGAACGTGATGGCAACGTTCTCCATGCCGTGAATCCGCACGCCGGATTCATTTCCCTTGACGCGGCGGATAACTTTGGAGAGAATCGAACCCCAGCCCTGGCCCTGCGACTCCTCGGAAGGGAGAATCTTGCGGAGAACGGACTGCACCGTGACGTCGCCGGAACCGAGGGCCGCCAGAAAAGATTGTACGTCGTTGTGTCCGAACAGCAGGGCGATGTCGGCGAGCTCTTTGTCGGTCTTCTTGACGTGAAACTTGCCGAGTTCGCGGGTGAGAATCTCGTGACCGAGCTTGACGGACTCATCGAAGTGCTGCTCTTTGAGCCACTTCTTGATCTTGCTCTGGGCGCGCGACGTGCGGACGAACTGCAGCCAGTCGGTATTGGGTCGTTGGTTGGGGGAAACGATGATCTCGACTACGTCGCCGCTGCGCAGCGACGACTTCAGGGGCGTAATCTGGCCGTTCACCTTGGCAGCCATGGCATGAAGGCCGATGTCGGAGTGAACGGCGAAGGCGAAATCCACGGGCGTCGCGTCGCGGGGGAGTGTAATCAGTCGGCCCCGCGGGGTGAACACGTAAATCTCCTCCTGGAAGAGATTAATCTTGAGGTTCTCGAGAAACTCCTGCGACGTGGTGGTTTCCGCGCGGGATTCGAGAACGCTGCGCAGCCACTCCATCTGACGGTCGAGTTCCTCGCGGGTGGCTCCCCCCTCCTTGTACTTCCAGTGCGCGGCGATGCCGATTTCCGCCGTGCGGTGCATCGGCTCGCTGCGAATCTGCACTTCCAGAATCCGGCCCTCGGGGCCGAAAACTTTGGTATGCAGCGCCTGATACATGTTCGTCTTGGGCGTCGCTACGTAGTCGGAGAACTTGCCTTCGATGGGAGTGTAGATGGAATGAATGATTCCCAAGGCATGGTAACAATCCTCGAGACGCGGTACGATAATGCGAACGGCGATGAGGTCGAGAATCTCATCGAAGGAGTAGCCGCGCTTGGAAATCTTGTTGTAGATCGAGTAGAGATGCTTGGCGCGGCCGAAGACGCGCGCCTCGATGCCGACGGCCTTGAGCTGCTGCTCGATTCGTTGCGTCACTTGACTGGCAAGCTGCTCGCGTTCGGTGCGTTTCATCTGCACCTTCTCGGCGAGGTCCTTGTAGGTGCGGGGTTCGAGCACTTTAAACGCAAGATCCTCGAGTTCCCACTTGATCTGATGAATTCCGAGCCGGTGAGCCAGCGGAGCGTAGACGTCGAGAGTCTCGTAGGCGATGCGCTCCTGTGTCTTGCGGGGCAGATAGCCGATGGTTCGCATGTTGTGCAGACGGTCGGCGAACTTGATGAGAATCACCCGCAGATCCTGCGACATCGAGAGCAGCATCTTGTGGAAATTCTCGGCCTGCTTCTTCTCGACCGACTCGTACTTGAGCTCGGGAATCTTAGTGACGCCGTCCACCAAATTGGCGATGGCGTCGCCGAATTCCCGAGCGATGGTCTCGACCGAAATGTCGGTGTCTTCGACGACGTCGTGCAGAAAGGCCGCGGCCACCGCCACGTCACCGACGTTGAGATCGGCCAGAATGCGGGCCACGGCGATGGTGTGGACGATATACGGCTCGCCGGAAATGCGCCGCTGGCCGTGATGCGCCTGAAAAGCGTAGCGGAAGGCGCGGTCCAACAGGTCGAGGTCGGCGTCGGGCGACTGTTGAATTACGGTCGCACGGATCGCCTCGAACTCCCCCAAGTGCTCAGGCCCGATCTCCCCATACAGAGGATGGGTGAGCGCAGGCAGGGCGGGATTCTGCTGTCGGGCGGCGGTATCCACGGCGCTCAGAACGGCTCCTCGTCTTCGCCCGCTTCGGCCTCGTAGACTTCGCCTGCGGATTCAGCCGGCGGAGCTTCGGTGGTGAGCGGCGCGAACATGGTATATTTGCCGACGAAACTCAACGGCACACTGCCCACGGGACCGTTACGATTCTTGGCGACGATGATTTCCGCGAGACCTTCCAAATCGAATTGGCGGCCGGCAACTTCGTACTTCTTGCTTTTAAGGAAATCCTTGTAAACTTCGGGACGATAAACGAACATCACCACGTCGGCGTCCTGCTCGATGGCTCCCGAGTCGCGGAGATCGGAGAGCATCGGCTTGCGATCTCCGCCGCGGGTCTCCGGCGCCCGCGAGAGCTGAGACAGACAGATGATCGGCACGCGGAGTTCTTTGGCCAGCGCCTTGAGCGACGCCGATACGAAGGCCACCCACTGTTGCAGATTCTCAGCCATCTTGGGCGGCTGGATGAGCTGAAGATAGTCCACGATGATGAGACCGATCTTGTGCTCGATCCAGAGCTGCCGGGCGCGGGCGCGAAGCGCCTCGATCCCCAGGCCGCTATCATCGAGATAGATGGAAAGATCCGCCAGGCGACCGGCACCTTGCACCAGCCGGCCGTATTCGTCATCGGTCATTCGGGCGGTGGAATTCAGGCGGCGGAGACCGATATGCGCTTCGGCGGACAACAGGCGCATCATGAGCTGCCGCGCATCCATTTCGAGGGAAAAAACCGCCACCGGACAATCGGGTTTCTGGGCGGCATGGCGGGCAATGTTCATCGCCAGCGAGGTTTTTCCCATCGAAGGACGAGCCGCAATGATGATCAGTTCGCCTCGTTTGAATCCGGTCGTAAGATCGTCAAGCTCGTGGAAACCCGAGCTCACTCCGGCCAAATATTCCCCGCTGGCTTTGAGTTGAGTGATGTACTCGACGGTGTCATGAGCCACTGAGTCCAGCCGCAGGGCGATACGACCGCGACGTTCGCCAACCAAATCCACGAGCCGCTTCTGCAGGTCATCGAAGACTTCGTCGGCGCGAGCCGCCGGCTCGTAGCACTCGGCGGTCACCTCGTTGCCCAGTCCGATCATGCGCCGGAGCATCGCCTTCTCGTGGACGATATTGGCATAGTGCTCGACGTTGGCGGCCGACGGCACGGCATCGGCGAGTTCGGTGAGAGCGACGGGTCCTCCCACCTCTTCGAGTCGGCCCTGCCGCTTGAGTTCTTCGGTAACGGTCACCAGATCAATCGGTTCATGGTGACGGTCGAGCGCGCGCATTGCTCCGAAAATAATCGCGTTGGCCGGTCGGTAGAAAGAAGTTTCCTCGATGAGATCCCCAATCCGAGCGAAGGCGCTCCCGTCGAGCAGCAGCGCGCCGAGAATCGCCCGCTCCATGTCCAGCGATTGCGGAGGAACGCGCATTCCGACGGTGTTTTCGACGGTCTTGGCGGCGGGGTAACTCATCACTCTCTCGAAGCTCTCACCGAAACGCGGTTAGGCAATCATTTCGTCGTACATCTTGCGCATAAGCTGGAAGTCCTGATCGCCGAAGCGACGCTGACTCATGTTGCGCAGATAATAGGCGGGATGGTAGGTGACCAACACCTTCATTCCCTGCCAGGGAATTACGCGGCCGCGAAGGTCTTTCATGGGCGCTTCGATGCCGAGCAGCACCGTCGCGGCATGCCGTCCCAGACAAACCAGAATGCACGGCGCGATGATCGAGATCTGCGTCATCAGATAGGGCCGGCAGGTCTCGATTTCGAGCGGTTCCGGATCGCGGTTGCCCGGCGGCCGGCACTTGAGCACGTTGCAGATGTACACGTGGCGGCGATCCAGCCCGACGTCGGCCAGCATCTGATCGAGAAGCTGTCCGGCGCGACCCACGAACGGAATCCCCTGCAAGTCTTCATCGCGTCCCGGCGCTTCACCGACGAATACAATCGGCGCGCGCGGGTTGCCGACTCCGAACACGAACTTGGTGCGGGTATGCCCAAGCGGACAGCGCGTGCAGTCGTGAATCGCCTGATGGAATGAATCGAGATCCGGCGGCAACGGATCCGCCGCACCGGGAAGAACCGTTCGTTCGGGAGCGAGCCGCTCGGAAGGCGGCAACAACAGGCTGTCCTCGAACAGTTCCAGATTGCGGAAGTAGTTCCGCGTCAGATCTCGGGCTTCCCGGAGACTCACGTTCGTAATCGCTCCGTTTCGTCCGCGCCGGAACGCACGCCCGGCGAACGTCAGGCAAAACACACCGCGGAGTCGCTACTCCGGTTTTTTCTTTTTCGACGAAGCGCTCTGGCCGGATGAAGTTGCCGTTCTCGTCGCGGATTCCTGCCGCGATTTTCCGGCGCCGCGTTTCCGGCGGGTCGGCTTCTTTTTTTCGAATGTTGCGGCCGGTTGGGTCGGCTCGGCCTTTTCCGCCGATGAGACCTGCTCAACAACGCCAAGTTCCGCCTGTGATCCGGCTTTTTTCGCGCGCGCCTTGGCGGCTCGTCTTCCCCCGCGTCGGGTTTTCGCCGCCTTTTTCGGCGGTTCAGCAGCCGCTTCAACCACGATCGGCTGAGCAACGGGTTCCTCAGCCACCTCGGTGGAATCCGGTTCCGGCTGTGCAGCTTTCGACGGTTCCTTCTTCCGACCGCGACCGCGGCGGCGAGGCGAGCGTCCGGTTCTTCCATTGCCGGATACGCTTGGAGTACTCACAACCGGGGGAGGCGCGGATTCCGTCTCGACTTCGGATTCTTCGATTTCTTCCGGCACTTCTTCGAGAGGTTCCGGCTCCGGCTCGATCTCCGGTTCCGGATGCCGATAGATCCGAATGACCGCGTCGAGGATGACCCGCGCGACTTCACGTTTGGATTGCAGCGGCAACTCGGTGACCTGACCGTTGCGATGAATCAAGAGCACCTGATTGGTTTCCCCCGCGAAACCGCTGCCGGCCGTGAGCGGATTGTTGGCCACCACGATATCGAGATGCTTATCGCGAAGTTTGCGCAGCGCGTTCTCGAGCAGATTCTCGGTTTCGAGAGCGAAGCCTACGACGACGCGGTCGCCTTTTTTCTCGCTCAGGTTCCGCAGAATATCCTCGGTGGCGATCAAGTGGACTTCGGCGTCGGGCTGACCTTTCTTGAGCTTATGCTCGACGGTCTTGGCAAACGTATAGTCGGCGACGGCGGCCGCCATGAGCACGATGCGCGACGGCGCAAACTCCTGCTTGACGGCTTGCGCCATCTCGGCGGCGGTGGTCACGCGCCGAATGCGCACACCGGCGGGCGGAATCACGTCGGTGGGACCGTGCACCAGCACCACGTCGGCGCCGCGTTCCCGAGCCTCTTCGGCCAGCGCAAAGCCCATGCGTCCGGTGGCGCGATTGGTCAACACGCGCACCGGATCCCAGGATTCTTCGGTCCGTCCGGCGGTGACGAGTACCCGCACACCGCGCAAGTCCTGGGGAGTGGAAAGAAGGTGGCGGATATCGCTATAGATCGCTTCCGGCTCGGCGAGCCGGCCGATGCCTTCTCCCTCGCCGGGGCGAGCCATCTGCCCCTCGTCGGGCATGATGAACCGATAGCCGCGCGTCCGCAGAATGGAAAGATTATTCTGCGTGGCCGGGTTCTGCCACATGCGATAGTTCATCGCCGGGCAGAGCACCCGCGGCCGGTCGAGCGTGAGCATGATCGTCGAGAGCAAATCGTCGGCCAGACCGGCGGCAAGTCGCGCCATATGATTGGCCGTCGCCGGAGCGATCACGGCCAAATCGGGCCAACTGGCCAGTTCCGTATGCCACGGCGAAAACTCGCCGGGCTCGGGAAACATCTCCACGAAAACGTGACGTCCGGTAATGGCCTCGAACGTGAGCGGCGCGATGAACTTCGTACCGGCGCGCGTCATTACGACTTGCACGCGCGCACCCGCCTTGACAAAGAGCCGACAGAGTTCGACGGCTTTATAAGCCGCGATGCCTCCGCACACCCCCAAGAGAATTTTCCGACCGTTGAGTTCTTGAGCCGGCTTGCCGTCGGGGGGACGAGGTGGATTATTCCTCATATTCAAACTTGGTGTTTCCCTGTCTCATTTCCTCCATCGCCAGGATGACCGGTTTGTCGAATTTGGGAACGGGACGGTCAATGGGTTCGGGCTCGTAAACGTCGTCGGATTCTTCGGCGCGGGCGCGAGCCGCGGCCTGCTCGAGCATCTCGGTCTGACCGAGATGGCGATCTATCTGCCGCTTTTGGATCTCGCCGACCTGGCGAGCCCGTTGAGCGATGATAAGAACGACCTCATAGATGTTGAATCCCCTGCCCAGGAAGTGTTCGGGGAAGTACTCTTCAGCTCTCATGGTTCTCCGGTTATGGGTAGTTGTTTGTTACGAACGGATTTCCGCGAAACGCGCCGCGATGGCGGCTTCCGTCTCGGAAACGGCGGTGTTCAGATCGTCGTTAATGATTCGAATATCGAACTTGTCCGTCAGACCCAGCTCCATATCGGCGCGGGCGAGGCGGCGCTCAACCAGTTCAGGCGATTCGGTTCCGCGATTCTGCAATCGCCACCGCAGCACCTCGCGTGAGGGCGGCAGCAGAAAGATCGAAAACGCTTCCGGGAACTCGGCTTTCACGCTCAGCGCGCCCTTCACGTCGAGATCGAAGATCATCGTCTCGCCCCGTTCAAGACGCTCGCGGGTGGGAGCGATCAGCGTGCCGTAAAGTTCGCCGTGAACCTCTTCGTGCTCGAGGAACTCAGCGGTGCGGACGCGACGCAGAAATTCCTCGCGCGACAGGAAATGGTATTCGCGGCCATCCTGTTCGCCGGGACGCGGCGGGCGGGTGGTGGCGCTGATCGAAAAGCCCCAGTCGGGATGATTCTCGCGAAGACGGCGGATGATCGTGCTCTTGCCGCCGCCGGCGGGCGAGGCGACGACGATCAGGCGGCCGCGGCTACTCAATATTCTGCACCTGCTCGCGCAGGCGTTCGATTTCCTCGCGGATACGGACGCCGTGATGTGAGATCTCGAGGCTGGCCGTTTTCGAGCCGACGGTGTTCGCTTCGCGGTGCATTTCCTGAAGCAGGAATTCGAGGCGTTTCCCGGCGGTCCCGTCGGGAGCTTCGAGCGTCCGGCGGAACGCATCAATGTGGCCGCGGAGACGAACGCACTCCTCGGTGATGTCCATGCGGTCGGCCAGCACCGCCAGTTCCATTTCCAGACGATATTCGTCGTAGGCTTGCGGAAGCGTGAGCCGCTTTACGCGCTCGCGGAGCTTCTCGAGCGCTCGCGCAGGAACCACTTCACCAAGCTGCACGATCTCTTCGAGGGCGTTCTCGATGACGGTCAAGCGCTCGTTCATGTCGGCGGCGAGAACGCGGCCCTCTTGCTGGCGCATGCGGCGAAGATCATCGAGCGCGGCCGTGGCGGCCTCGCGCGATAGTCTCAGCAAGAGTTCGCTGATCTCGGGATCTTCGGGCTGAGCCAGCAGCTCGGGAAAATGCAGCAGGTGATCGAGCGTCACTCCCCCGTTCAAGCCCAAACTCTTGGCAAGGTCCGTCAGTTCGGAGGCCAACCGTTTGGCCGCGGCTTCGTCAATGCGCGCCACGGCGGGTGCATCCGTTCCCCGCATTTCAGACAACGACAACGTGAGTTTCCCGCGCTGAATGTGGGTGCGACAGAGTTCGCGCAGTTCACTTTCAAAGTTCTGAAGGCTGCGCGGAGCGCGAAGACTGAAATCGAAATAGCGGCTGTTGAGGGTGCGAACCTCGGCCGCAATACGGACGCCCTGCGCGGAAACCTCGCCGCGTCCGTAGCCGGTCATGGAATAGATCATTCTTGAAGAATACCGCTGCCGTCTCGCGTGTGCGCGGCGCCTACCATGTCACGCCCAGCGAGACGCGGTGCGTGAAACCAAGGTCCTCGTGATCCTGAAAGGCCGCGTTGACGTGAATCCATGCGAAATTCAGTCCGGCTCCGAAGGCGGGACTGTCTCCGTTCATCCCGCCGCGGAGCGCGACGGTCCTGGCGATCAGATATTCGAGTCCGACCCGCGGCTCGGCGGAAAGTGGTCCCGCTTCCACCGATTCCGCTTCGCCGCGCGACTCGAAATGCGCGTCCACGTCGGCGGCAATCGTGACGTCCGCGTTGAGTGAAGAAAGCGCGCACGACCACGCACCGCCGACCACGAACGAAGGCAGAATCGCCTCCGTGCGGCCGGTACTCCACGCCAGAATGCTGGTGGTCAAATCGCGGGCGGCGAGTCCGACTTCGAATCGCTTGCCGAGCGAGCGACCGATTCCGAGATCGAGACCCAGGCCATAGGCCGACTCGTCGGCTACGGTCTTGAAGAGCAGCTTCGCGTTCGCACCAACTCGCCATCCGCCGGAAAGCTGCCGGGCGGCGGCGGCCATGAGAGCCAGCTCGTGATCACCGGTCTTTTTCTCGACGATCACCCGGTTGGCGTCGCTGAGCGGCGCCGACGGATCAGCGAGCCGGGTGATGGGAATATCGCCGACGCGCGTATAGAGCACGGTGAGCGCTCCCGCCAGACCCCCTTCCATCGGCTGCGCGAATGACAGGTAGTCGTAAGTGTAGAGATTATCGAACTGCGAGGCGTGCATGAATTCCACGTGCCGCCGCTCGATTCCCACCAGTCCCGACGGATTGTAATAGCCCGCGCTGGACGGCGTCGGGCTGGCAACGGACGCCCCCCCCATCGCGAGGGCGCGCGCCCCCGCTCCGAGAGACAGAAATTCTCCAGCATACCGACCAATCACAAGCTGAGCGGACGCGTGTGAAAACGGCCAGCAGAACATGATGACCGCGAGCGTGATATAGGCGAACCGGACGATGGTCACTTTTCCCTCCCCATCTTCAGTCTTGCATTAGGATAGCATGGAGAACGCACAAAACAGCCACGTGTAAACGGAAACGCAAGGAGCGTTCCGCCACATGGAATTCTCCGCAATGCTACCGACTACGTTTGGAAACAACGTGCTCGACGGAGGGAACGTCCGCCGCGTCAACGGTCATGCGGCATCCTAAGAAATCGTTAGTTCTAATAAAATTAACGAAAAGCACACGGATAGTCAAGCCTTTTTCTCAGGCTTGCTAACTTGCGAATCGTCAAGCAATTTCTTGATTTCAAATAATTTATCAATAGCTTGACGAGGGCTTAACTGCTCCGGATTCAATGCGAGGAGGGCATCTACGATGACTTGAGTCTTAGATTCAAATAGAGTTAGCTGGATGGTGGGGGTAGGCTGGAGGGGTGGGGAAGGTGCGGCGGACTGCGACAAATCCGCATTCCAAGTGGGAAGAAGTTCGCGCGCTCGCTCAACAATCGCGGCGGGCAAACCGGCCAGCCGAGCCACCTCCACACCGTAGGAGCGGTCGGTTTCGCCGGGCGTAATTCGATGCTGGAAGACGACGCGATCTCCCCACTCCTCGACTTCAACGCGGAAGTTGCGGATGCGCCCGAATTGCCCGGTCATCCGGTTCAGTTCGTGATAGTGGGTGGCGAAGAGCGTCTTGGCGGCGATAGCGGGATTGTCGTGGAGGTGTTCGGTGATCGCCCAGGCGAGGGAAAGTCCGTCGTAGGTCGAGGTGCCGCGACCGACTTCGTCGAGAATGACCAGCGATCGCGGAGTGGCATTGCGCAGGATGTTGGCCACCTCCGTCATCTCGACCAGAAACGTGGACTCTCCGGCGGCCAGGTTGTCGGCAGCCCCAATGCGGGTAAAAATGCGGTCCACAATTCCGACCGCGCATGACTGGGCGGAAACGAACGAACCCATGTGCGCGAGAATGACGATGAGCGCGGCCTGGCGGAGATAGGTGGACTTGCCGGCCATGTTGGGTCCGGTCAGGATCATGATCTGGAAATCATCGCCGCCGATGCAGAGATCGTTGGGGATGAAGTTGACTCCGGCGGGGAGCAGAGCTTCCACGACCGGATGCCGGCCCTTGCCGATCTCGATCCGATTCTCTTCGCTGAGCGACGGACGGACGAAATTCCGCTCGCGGGCGACGCGAGCCAGACTGAACAGCGCATCGAGCTCGGCCAGCGCGCGGGCGATGCGGCTGATGCTCTCCGCACGTCCGACAATCTCGTCGCGCACCCGCTCCCAGATTTCGGTTTCGAGTTCGGCCACCTTCTCGTCGGCGGTGAGAATCTTCTCTTCCCACGTTTTGAGCTCGGGCGTCACGTACCGCTCGGCTCCCGTGAGTGTCTGCTTGCGGATATAATCCGACGGGACTTTCTCTTTGTGAGCGTTCGTGATTTCGATGTAGTAGCCGAAAACTTTGTTGTAGCCGATCTTAAGCGAGGAGATACCGGTGCGGGTGCGCTCCTGCTGCTGATGATCGAGAATCCACTGGCGGGCGTGGGTCTTGACGCCGCGCAGTTCATCCAGTTCGGGGGAAAATCCTTCGCGGACGGTACGGCCGTCTCCGGCGGCGAGGGGCGGGTCATCCACCAGAACCCGGTGCAGAAACAGCGTCAGATCATGCTCGGGTTCGAGTTGATCCACCAGCGGCGATAGGGGTGACTCGCCGCGTTCGCGGAGAATTTCCTGCAAACGCGGCAGCTTCTCGAACACCATCCGAAGTCCGACGGCATCACGGGGCGAGGCGCGGCGCGTCGTGAGGCGAGCGAGGGTTCGCTGCAAATCGCCGGTTCCGGTTAGCCAATCGGAAACCGACGCCAGAAGCGAGGGACTATCGAATAGATGCGCGACGCGCTCCTGGCGGAGGAGAATGGCAGCGAGCGCAGCCGGCGGCGCGAGCAGCCATCGTCGGAGCAGACGCGCTCCGGGCGACGTGCGGCAGCGATTGATGACGGAGAACAGCGTGGTGCGGGGATCGCCGGACAGCGATTCCACCAGTTCGAGGTTGCGCTGTGTAGAAGAATCGAGAACCAGTTCCTGCGACGTGCGGAAGATCTGCAGGTCGGGCAGGACGGGCGATTTGTCCACCAGACTCGACCGCAGATAGTGGACGAGCGCGCCGGCGGCCTGCACGGCGAGATCCATTCCGCTGAGTCCGAATCCGCGGAGCGTGGCGACACCGAAGTGCTCGCTGAGTGTGCGGCTGGAGGCTTCCGTGGTAAACTGCCAGCGCGGGAGGGCGGTCAGGGCCGACGACGAGCACTCGGCGAACGGTTCGATATCGCCGCGTTGGTCGGTGGCACAGAGCAGCTCGGAGGGTTCGAGGGCCTTCAGGCGGGAAGCGAGTTCGCCCGCGGGAAGGACTCCCGTGAAAAACTCGCCGGTGGTGACGTCGGCATACGCCAAACCCGCGCTATCCTCGTCGAGAACCACCGCCGCGAGGTAGTTGTTGCGGGATTCCTCAAGAGCGTTTTCCGAGAACGTGGTCCCGGCGGACACGACCTCGGTGACGGCGCGCTTGACGATCCCTTTGGCCTTCTTGGGATCTTCGACCTGTTCGCAGACCGCCACTCGATGACCGGCGCGAGTCATCCTCGACAGGTAGTTCTCGAGCTGATGATGAGGAAAACCGGCCAGCGGAACGTCGCCCTCTTTTCCGTGATTCCGCTTGGTGAGCGTGAGACCGAGCACGTCGGCGGCCAGCCGCGCGTCGTCATAGAAGAGTTCGAAAAAATCTCCCATGCGAAAGAACAGCACGGCACCGGGGTAGCGCGACTTGATCTCGTGATACTGTTTCAGCATGGGAGTGGACACGGGGAGACGAAAACCTCCGGTTCAGTCACTCGGCTTGCACGACTTCTTTCAACGTGTGGATGCGGGAAACGCCGCCTCGCGCGCGAGACGGCGCCCACGGGAAAAACGGTCTGCCGTCCCTGACTACTCCGAGAGGATGACGGTGGGCAGGCCGAAATCGTTTTTTAATTTCTCCCTTGCGGGTTCGGCGGCCGCCCGGTCGGGATAGCCCCCCACCCGAACCTGCAGCAGTTTGCGCTCCGTGTTTTCGCGCATGACAAGTTTCACGGGAAAACCGGCCTTCTGAAGGTCTTTGGCCAGCCGATGAGCGTTGTCGAAATTGCCGAACGCACCGACCTGAATGTACCAGTGACCGTTGGAAACGGGGCGCGAGGGCGACTCGACGGACTCGGTAATCGGAGCGGCCGGTGTTTCGGCGACCTGCTCGACCACCGGCTCGTGTGGAGTCTCGGAAACGGGAGTTTCCTCGACGATTGGCTCTTCGATTGACGATGCTACTACGGTTGTTTCCACTACGGCCGTCTCCTCAGAGACGACCGGCGGAGTAATCTCCGGCTCCGGTTCCTCGGATATCTCCGGAACAAGGGTGGGAACCGCTGATTCCTGCGGGATTTCTTCGGACTCCATCTCTTCCGGTTCCGGTGAAACAGACTCCGATTCGGCGACCGGCGGCATCTGCGGTAAATCCGGAGTCAACGATGGAACGGCGGAAGCCTCGTCGGAAACGACCGGCGGCTCTTTAACCACTGGCTCGGAAGCAACTGCTGACTCCGGCTCCAACTCTTCCTCTGCAGAAGCAGGCGGGGAAACCACGGCCACCGGCGCGGGCATTTCCGCCGCTGCGATGGGGGGAGCGGGCACGGCGAGGTCAAGAGGTTTCGCGGCGTCGGGAGCATCCGCCCACTCGGCGATTGGCGCGACGACGTAGCCGATGTCGTGGGCTTGCTTCAGACGAGCGCGGGCGACGGTGTCGCAATCGGACTGGGGATAGCGAATGGCGATCACTTGATACAGCGAGCACGCGCGCGCCACGTCGGACTCGATCAGCGCATAGTAGATGATCTGGTAGCGGGAGCTGAGCTTGGAGTTGTCGAGCACACTGCGGGCTTCTTTGTAGCGGCCCTCCAGCATGAGGTCAAGGGGCGTCTTGTTCTTCGCCTTCTCGGCCACGGCTACGGATACCAGCGCCAAGAGGGTGATGATCGCGATGGTTCTACACATGATACGTATCCAGCTTGTTGCAGCGGGGACAGAGCCACAATGGCTCGGTAGAGACGTTACCGCAGCTTGAGCAGGTGAACTCGTATTGTTCCTTCATCACGCGAGCGAGAATCTCGCGCGCGATTTGCAGCACCCGGTCCATGTCGCGCACCTCGCCATAGAGCTGAATCAGCAGACGGCGAAGCCAGAGGCTGTCCGGATTCTGATGAACGCCGTCATGCAGCACGGCCACGGCGTCGGCCCGGTCGCCTCGTTTGTCGAGGAAGCGAGCCAGCGCGGCGTAGGCGTGAACGTTCTGCGGGTAGCTGCGGATGAGGGCGCGGTAGATTTGCTCGATCTCCGAGAAGCGACCGAGGTCGAAGAGGCGCGACTCGAGACGCTCGAAAACAAGATGCGACTGGGCGGGATTGACGTTCAGTAGTCTCCGCCAAATGCGAACGGCGTCTTCCGTGCGGTTCTCGCGAATGTAGGAATCTCCCCAGTAAAGATAGGGAGCGATCATGGTGGAATCGTGCTTGATCGCCTCGCGGAATCGGATGCGGCCGTCCCGCTCCTTCTTGTTCTCACAGAATCGGAGACCTTCCTGCACTTTGAGCGCGGCCAGAAATCGTTGCGAGACGTCGCCGCCGAGTGCCGCCAGTTTTTCGGCCGTGTCGTAGGCGTGATCCCAATCCTTCTGGCTGACGAGTAGCTGCAGTTTTTTCTCGAGCGCCCAGCGATCCTTCTTGGCAAACGAAAGAACGCGCTCGATGGCTTCAAGCGCCGCCGGAACGTCGGCGGCTTTGAGATAGTCCTCGGCGAGATTGCGATAGACCGCGATTTTTTGCGCGAGCGTGAAGTCGGAGCGAAAGGTCAGCGACTTGTGGATTTTTATGGCTCGCGGCACGTCTCCGATTTCAGCGAACAGAACGCCCAAGCGGAGGTAGGCGTCCACGTTGGACGAATCGGCGGACACGACTTCGCGCAGTTTCTGGATAGCCCGCAGATGATCGCCGTCCAGCGCGGCGCGTAAACCCTCGGCGTAGGGGCTGACGGGAGTCGTGCGGACGCGGTCACGGCGCTGTAAATAGTAATACGCGCCGCCGGCGCCGGCCATGATGGTGGCGAGAAGGAGAAAGAGCTCGGCAAGACTCACGTTTCGTCCTCCGGATCGCGAGCGATACCGGTTTCCGGAAGATCGCCTTCGAGAGCGAAATTGCGGAGGCGGTCAAGCTCGATTTGCATTTCACGGTTCTTACGACGGGCCGCCGCGAGCTGGGAGCGGAGGCGAATCTGGTTCGTCAAGGCCACCAGCAGGCAGACAAGATAGCCAAAGACTCCCGCCAGAAACAGCGCATAGGACAGCGGAAGCTCGGGCGACGCCCAGCCCAGCAGTCGAACGGCCACGATCTGTTCGGAATTCTGGGATAGAAATCCGACGAGAAAAAAGATGATGACAATGGCGAACAGCCAACGGAGGATCCACATACGCAGTCCTCGATCAAGAAAGAAGGTTCAAGAGATTGAGAAGTGAGGCCGGCAGGAAATCCGGCGCGGTGTTCATTGAACGCGCAACAAACGCTCGGCGCGAAAGGTGAAGCCCACAAGCTCGGTCAGACGCACGAGGCTCACATCGCCGATCCGATCCCCGTTCTTGGCGATCACGACCGGACGATAGTCGGGCGTGCGACCCATCCACATGGCGGAGTCTTTGGGAGCCTCACCCTCGACAAGAATCTCGGTCCGCTTGCCAAGCTGCTCCAGATTGCGCTCGCGGGAAATCCGCTTTTGCAGCGTGTTGAGTCGTTCGAGACGCTCGATCTTCACCGCATCGGGAACGTCATCGTCGAGCCGCGCCGCCTTGGTTCCGGGACGAGCCGAGTATTTGAAGGTGAACGCCGTATCGTATCGGACTTCCCGAACGAGTTCAAGCGTTTGTTCGAAGTCTTCCTCGGTCTCGGCGGGAAAGCCGACGATCAGATCCGTCGAGAGCGCGAGCTCCGGCATCCGCTTACGAGCCACGGCAATGATCTTCAGATAATGTTCGCGCGTGTAGGGACGGTTCATCCGTTCGAGAATCCGGTCGCTCCCCGCCTGTGCCGGAAGATGGAGGAACGGACAGATCTTCGGCTCGCCGGCCATCACGTCCAGCAGCTGTTCGGAGATGTCGGACGGATGCGAGGTCATATAGCGCACGCGGGCCAGTCCGTCCACCTTCGCCACCGCCGAAAGACAATCGGCGAAGACGCGATCTTCCCAACGGTACGAATCCACGTTCTGACCGAGCAGCATGACTTCGCGAACACCCTGCCCGACCAGCGCTTCCACTTCCCTCAGGATCGAGGGCAGCGGACGGGAGCGCTCGCGGCCCCGCGTACGGGGAACGATACAAAAACTGCAGAACTTGTCGCAGCCGCGAATGATGGTCACGAAGGCGGTCACGCCGCCGTGATGACGAGGGACGACTTCGTCGTAGAGTTCTTCGCGAACGAGCGCAGTTTCGAGCAGTCCGGGTGTGCCGGGTGGAGAAATCAATCGCTCTTCGAGCAGCGCGGGCAATTTCCGATAGGCGTCGGGGCCGACGACGATATCCACGTAGGGCATGGCATCGAGAATCTCGCGACGGCGGGCTTGTGCGACACAACCGAGAATGCCGATGACCGTGTGCGGCTTCGTCTTTTTCAGCCGAGCCAGATCGGCCAGTTGTCCGAGCGCGCGCGTCTCCGCGTGTTCACGGACGGCACAGGTATTGATGAGCACGACGTCGGCTTCGTCCGGCGAATTCGCGAAGGAGTACCCGGCTTCATTCAAGAGCGATTCGATGGTCTGCGAGTCCGACACGTTCATCTGACAGCCGTAGGTCCGGATGTAGACGGACGGACCGGCCACCGCCGTTTCGCTGGGGAGTGAAGCCGTTTCCGTGAGATCAGACTCGAATGGGACGAAAGCGGACATTGTGTATTGTTTCGGTAAAACACGTGGGGCGAATCAGGAGATTCGCCGCCGCGATCACAAAGAGCGGAGCAGTGCTGCGATTTTCGGAACGGCTTCGGTTCGTGCGAACTCCTGCTGTTCGCCCGTTCGCATATTCTTGACGGCAACAGTTCCCCTTGCGCGCTCGTCGGGTCCGGCCACAATCACCAGTGGAATCTCTTGCATATTGGCGTAGGCAAACTGCTTCTTCAGCTTGTCGTCGTCGTACCAGACTTCCACGCGGACACCGGCTTTTCGCAATTCCGCTGCGAGTTCGAGTGCAAACGGAACCCCTTCGGCATCGAAGCGCGCAATGAGAACTTGCGTGGTCGAAGCGAGCGGCTGGAACTTACCGATTTCGGTCAACGCAGTTTGAATGCGGTCGAGGCCGATGGTGGTTCCGGTCGCGGGAACAGACTGCTTCGAGAATGTCGAGACCAAGCCGTCATAGCGGCCACCCCCCGAAAGCGAACCAATGTGCGGGTGGTCGGGCAGAACCGTCTCGAAAATCGGGCCGGTGTAGTAGTCGAGACCGCGAGCGAGGAAAGGATCACAAACAATGCTTTGTTCGGGAACACCGAGGCGGACGGCATGGTGGTAGACTTCTCTGATCTCATTCAGAGAATGTCGCACTGTGTCAGTCTTACCAAGTGCATAAGCAACGGCTGTGAAATCCGCCTGAGCAAGATGTTGCTTTATCACCTCAAACTCAGGATGTTCTCTCAGATGAAAGCCATGTTGCAGGAGTTCCTCAGCGACTCCATCCCAACCTATCTTATCCAGCTTATCAAAAGCGCGACAAAACGGTATGAAGTACGATTCATCATGCGTCGCCCACATCACTAGATCGAGAAGGAATTTTCTCGACGACAGCCGAATCTTGAAGTTCTCAAATCCGAGATCGCGCAGCACCTCATAGGTGAGCGCGATGATTTCCGCGTCGGCAAGGAGCGAATCGGTGCCAACGATGTCGGCGTCGCACTGGACGAACTCGCGGAAGCGGCCCTGCCGGGGCTGCGGACGGTCGGCCCGCCACACCGGTTGAATCTGATAGCGCTTGAACGGCCGCGGCAACTCGGGATACTGCGCGATCACCCGCGCCAGCGGAACCGTCAAGTCATAGCGCAGCGCGATGGCCGACTCGGCGGATTCCTCCTCCCCGCCCCGCGCCCGCTTGATCTCATAGATGAGCTTGTCGTTTTCCTCGGACTTGCCGGTGAGAATCTCGAGATACTCGATGGCCGGAGTCTCGAGAGGTTGAAAGCCGTAACGGCGGTACGCCTCCTCGATGGTCTCGAGAATCCGCCGCCGAGCCAGGAGTTCACCGGGCAGAAAGTCCCGCGTGCCGCGGAACGTACGGGGAGTAATGATCGGCAAAGTATAGATAAATTAAATGATTACGTGATTCGAATCCACAGCAATCCGCGAATACTCTTGCTTTGAGAGGCAGGAGTCCGAATTGGCACTGACCCAAACATGTATCATGCAAAATATGCTCAGGAAAATCAAGGGGCTCAGCGAATTCAGTGGTTCCGGGCGAGTAGGGGCATTCGCACCCGAAAAGAGAGTGGCGGGTTATTCGGAAGGAGCGAGGAGGTAGTATTTTCGGCCTTTCTTGTGGCCGATTGCCGAAAGGACGCCGAGGGTAACCAAAGTGGAGAGGCGAATTCGGGCGGACGCTTCGGAAATGTCGAATTCGCGGACAACCTGCCCGGTAGTCACGGGATTGTCGCGGTGCTCGATCAGGAAACGAACCCAGCGGTCGCGATCGCGGAACAGCGAGGGACGAGCTTCCCGCAGCCGCGAATGAATCCACGTGAGTAGGGCATGAGTTTCCGTTCGAACACTCTTGGGAACGTCGGCCGGCAGATCAACGACGTCAATAGATTCATCGTTACAGAGCAGGAACGCCCGTTCGAGAGTGAAGATGAGCTCACGGACGTTTCCCGGCCATTGATGAGTCGTCAAGCGATCCCTCGCTTCACCGGTCAGTCCGGTGGGAGATGACCGCCGGTGGCGACGACGAAAATCGGCCAGGACGTGGGCTACGAGAGCCGGAATATCCTCCGAACGCTCGCGAAGGGGCGGAACGAAGAGCGGAACGAGAGCAATGCGGAAGTAAAGGTCCTTTCGGAAATCGCCGGATTCAACCATCTCTTCGAGATTGCAGTTGGTGCTGCAGATGAGACGGACCGTGACTTTCCGGGACTGAGCCCGGCCGATCTTCTGAACCTCCCCCGAATCGAGAAATCGCAGAAACGCAGCCTGACCGGCGGGAGCCAGATCGCCGATTTCGTCGAGCAGCAGCGTGCCTCCGTCGGCCGCCTCGATCTTACCCAGCCGTCCGCGCGGTGCGGCTCCCGTGAATGCCCCCGGTTCATAGCCGAACAGCTCCGCCATCAGCAGTGTGTCGGGAACGGCCGCACAATTCACGGTGATAAGAGGTCCGCTCGCAACCGCGGATGCTTTATGGATCAGGCGGGCGAAGAGTTCCTTGCCGGTTCCGGTTTCCCCGCTGATCAGAACGGGCACTGTCGTGGGAGCGAGACGCAGCGCGATCTCGACGGCTTGCAGAATCACCGGCGATGATCCGATGATCAGTTTGGATGCCAGATCGCGATGGTCCGGCGGGACGGTCCCCTCGCGAAGTTCGCGATAAAGATCCAGCCCGGGGAGTCCGACCGGAAAAGCTTTGGTGACGAGTTTGGATTTCGGCGAGCCGTCGGCAATGAAAAGTCCCGGTTCGGGAGCAGTACACTGCGTGAACAGAGACTCGAGAGCTTCCTGCAGAATTCGGGTCTCGACCTCTTGCCGGTCGGCGTCGGCCGGCACGCCCATGTGAGTCCAGAGGCGAATCAGGTTACGACGAAGCTGCTGTTTCAGATCCTCCGTACTCATGACACGGCCAGATCAACGAATTGGAACCGGTCCACGTCCACCAAACCGCGATCCGTCAGCTTGAGATGAGGAATCACCGGCAACGCCAGAAACGAGAGCGCCATGAACGGCGCGGCCAACCGGCAGCCGATGGAACGGGCCGCTTCGTGCAGACTCTCGATAGCCTTCACGACCGCGGTGGCGGGCTCACCGGACATCAGTCCGGCAACGGGAAGCGGCAGATGAGCGATCGTCTGTCCGCCTTCCACTACCACGAGTCCTCCCCCCCCATCGGCAAGGACTTCAACGGCTCGCAACATATCTTCGTCGGAGACGCCGAGACAGATCAGATTATGCGAATCATGGGCAACGGTCGAAGCCAACGCTCCCCGAGTAATCCCGAAACCGCGCGCGAATCCCTTGCCGACGTTTCCCGTGCAGCCGTGTCTCTCAATAACCAGCAGCTTGGCAATGTCCTGCGTAGTATCGGCCTGCCACGCTCCGTCACGGACGGGGAGGCGGGCCGTGGAACTGCCGGTAACGATCTGATCGGGGATGACGTCAATGATGCGAATCGCCTCACTCGTCGCGGCAACGGCCAAGTCGGCGAGAGTGAGTTTGGGAATCCTGACCGAACCCCGCACGGCCGCGGCGGGAACATCACGCAGATCGGATGTGAGCTGTCCGTCCTGCGCAACCAATATACCGTCTCGCCACACGCGGTGCGGACGGAAGCTTGTGAGGTCCTGAAACGCGACGAAATTCGCTCGCCGTCCGGGAGCGATGGCACCGATGTCCCGGCGGCCGAAGATGGCGGCGGTATGACTCGACGCCATCGCCACCGCGAGTACCGGATCGAGTCCGCGCGCGACCGCTTTGGTCAGCGTAGCATTCAGATGACCTTCGCGGATCAGATCGTCGGCGTGGCGATCGTCGGAGACGAACGCGAAACGATGCGCGCGAGCCGGCGTAACCAGCGGCAGAAGCGCTTCAAGGTTGCGGGCGGTGGAACCTTCGCGGATGAGAACGTACATGCCGCGGCGGAGTTTCTCCTCGGCTTCCTCGGCGGTGGTGCTTTCGTGATCGGTGGCGATTCCGGCGGTAACGTAGGCGTTCAGCCACTTGCCGCTCACGCCCGGCGCGTGTCCGTCCACCGGGCGTCCCTCGGCCAAGGCGATCTTTCCCAGCACACTCTCATCACCGAAGACGACTCCCGGGAAGTTCATGACTTCGGCCAGACCGAGTACGCGCGGATGCGATAAGAACGGCTTCAAACGTTCGGCGGTCAACTCGGCTCCCGACGTTTCCATGTGTGTGGCGGGAACGCAGGAAGGCAGCATCACGAATACGTCGAGCGGAACCTTCTCCGTCGCGGCGAGCATGTACTCGATTCCCGCTTCGCCGCAGACGTTGGCGATCTCATGCGGATCGCAGACGACGGCCCCCGTTCCCCACGGCACCACCGTCCTCGCGAACTCAACGGGAGACAGCAGACTCGATTCAATATGAATGTGACCGTCTATCAGGGACGGAGCGAGATAGGCGCCCTTAAGGTCAACAACTTCGCGGGCTTCGTAGTCGCCCAGTCCCACGACGCGGCCGTCAGCGACGGCCACACTGACGTCCTCGATTTCACAGGAGAGAGTGTTGACGACGCGGCCGCCGCGTAAGAGAAGATCGGCGGGAGTATCACCGCGAGCGACGGCCAGCAGGCGTTGAAGGCGGGGAATGTTCATTAGAAAAGAACGATCTTATTGCGCAGACCCTTCGTACGGATTTCATGAATCAGCGAATCGGCCTCGGCCAGAGTCCGATTCAGACGGTGATAGAGTTCATCATTCGTGACGAGCTGCCCGGCCGTTCCTTCCCCGCTCTGGATGCGATCCACGAGCCGGCGAATGGAAACGGACAGCTCGGTGAGACGAGTCAGGGCCGTATCGGCGGAGGTGAGGGTGGAGGTGAGCCGGGCTTCGGCAGTTTCTACGGTCGAATGGAGCGAAGTGAGGGTCTCTTCGAGTTGAGTCAAAATGGAAGTCAGGCGGGCGCGGTTATCGGAGAGCCACTCATTCGTCGTCTGCGCCGCTTCGCGGGACTCGGCCAGCAGACCGGCGATGTTCTCTTGGTTGGCGGTATCGCCGGCGATGCGATTCAGATTGACGAGCAGTTTGTTGAGGGTGTGGAGGGTGGTCTGGAAGTCGGCGGAAACCTCTTCGAAGATGGCCACGGCGTCGCTCACACCCAGCGGAGTTTGTCCATTGAGAATCTGGGTGACATCGGCGGGGGGTTCTTTTTCGCCGGGATAGATGGACAACACCTTGCCGGCCATGACGGTGGGAGATTCGATGGTGATGCGATAGTCGGAATAGAGCGTCACGCCCTTATCCACCGCCGCCCGCACGAAGACCTTTCCTTCGTGCAGTTCAATACCGGTGACGCGGCCCTGAACGACACCGTTGGCCAGCACGTTGCTGCCCGGTTCGAGTCCGCCGACGTTTTCAAAGACTACGACAATATTGTAGCGGGCCGCACGAAGTGAATAGCCCTTGCCCCACATGATGCCGCCCACGAGGATGACGAGTGACAAGAGAACTGCGATGCCGACCTTAATTTCATTTCGTCGCGAGTCCAACGGCTACTCCTCGTAGGGTATCGGTTTGGCGACCGGCAGATCCTGGCATACGATCTTGACGCCATGTTTTTTAAGTTCGGTGAGGGTGGTGCGCTCCCAGTCGGAAAGGAAAAGGTAGGGAAGCAGTTCCTCCCGACCTTCGCGATAGTGCAGACCGCCGAGGGTGAGGGATTTCAGCGGAACTCCCAGCTTGACAAGCTTCAGAGCGTCCACCGGCGACTCCACGACCACCATCGCGCGCGTGCCCTTGAAATCGCCGCGAATCCACTGCTCGGCCACGTCGGACAGCGACCGAACGTCACCGCACAGTTCTTCGGGAATCAGCCCGCGATAGGTGGTGCAGAGGGCCGGATCCTTGCTGACGCGATCCGAAGCGAGCAGCACGGGCTTCAACCCGAGAGTCTGCCCCCACCCCACCACGACCTGACCATGCAGCAGCCGGTCGTCCACGCGGACGATCGGAAAAAGAAGCTTGTCCTTCTTGGAGAGCAGGGGCAGGTTCATGACGCGCTAAGCTGAATACCGCGGTGTCCGTCGGTTTCGGCAACCTTCATAAGCTCGGCGAACGAGAGCTTGTCGCGCTTGGTAAAGAAAGAGAAAAGCATGGGCAGATTCACACCCGAGAGGATCGCACAGGATGGATGAGTCTGCTTGAGGGTTTGACAGGCAATGTAAGGAGATCCGCCGCAAAAGTCAACAAACACGGCCGTCGGCTGATCGGTCAGGATTGTACCGACCCGCCGGACAATCTCCTCCAACGAAACGCCTTCGTTGGATACAACGTGAACATCGGTTTGCGGACCCAGTATGGCGACGACCGACTCCATAAGAGTCCGTCCCAACGATCCATGCGTGACGATGATGGCCGCGTACATGGCGATGGCCTTGAACCCTACTCGAAATCCTTCTCCAGATACGTTTCGAGGCGCGAACGCACTTGCATGGCCTGATTCAAGTCGGAGCTGAACTGCTTGGCCGGATGGAAACCGTAGACTTTCAGGTGCAGGTTCAAGGCGATGGTCTCCGCCAGCATGGTGATGTTCTTACCCGGGAAAATCGGAAGGCGGACGTGGGGGATTTTCACGCCGAGGTATTCCTTGTACACGTCCTCCATTCCGGTCCGCTCGTAGTCTTGATCCTGACTCCAGTCCACCAGCTCCACCTCGGTCTCCACGCGCTTCTGGAGGCGGATGGCGCGAACGCCGAACATCCGTCCGACGTCAATGATCCCGATCCCGCGGATCTCCATGTAGTGCTTGAGAAGTTCCGAGCCTTGACCGATGATCACGTTGTCGGCGGTGCGGGTAAGCGTGACGACGTCGTCCGAAACCAGTCGGTGTCCGCGCTCAACGAGATCGAGCGCCACTTCCGACTTGCCGATCCCGCTGCGGCCCGTGAAGAGCAGTCCCGTTCCATAGACGTCCACCAGCGAACCGTGGACGAGGGCCGACGGAGCGAATTTATGATCGAGATAGCCCGACAGGAGATGCGTCAGAGTGGTCGTGTTCAGCGGAGTCGAAAAAAGGGAAATGCAGACCTGATCGGCCCGTTGAATGAGCTCGGGCGGCAGCGGATTGGCATTGGAGACGATGATGCAGGGGATATCGTAGGCGAAAAACTTCTCGAGAGACTGCCCGCGGGCCTCGGGGGAAAGCGACTGCAGATAGCGGATCTCGGTGTTGCCGAGTACCTGTACGCGGTTGAAGGTGAACAGTTCGAGAAATCCGGCCAATGCCAAGCCGGGACGGTGGAGATCCTTCTGAGTGATTTCGCGGACAAGCCCCTTGGGCGTGTTCACCAGAGTGAGCGACAGCCGCTCCTGCATGTCCTGGAAGAATGCTCCGACCTGCAACTTCTCCATAGTTCGTCTCCCGTAGTCCGCTCCGCCGGAACGTCATTCCTCGGTGGAACGCTTGGCTAGTTGCTTTCCCTTGAGTTTCTTGATCTGCTGCTCGAGCTTGTCTACGGCGAGAGCAATGGATTTGTGAAAGTCATCGGACGTTTCGGAAGCGTGCAACACCGTGCCGTTCACGTTGACGTGAACGCGGGCTTCCTTATTGGTCTTGGTATATGTGAATTCGACGTCGCAACCGAGGATGTCATCGGTAAGTTTCTCCAGTCGCAGCACCTCCTTCTCGGTAAAGTCCTTGAGGGAATCGGACGCCTTGAAATGAATGGAGGCAATCTTGGTCCTCATCGGTACCCCTTTCTCCATGGTTGGCCGGCGCAAAGCCGGTCGGTGACAAATGAGACGAGGGCACTCCCGCGGGAGAACCCTTCATTTTTTCGTCGCGTGCGGATGAGCCTGCGCGTAGGCCGCTTTCAGCCGCTCGGCGGAGACGTGCGTGTATTTCTCGGTGGTCTTCAGCGAATGGTGTCCGAGAAGCTCCTGGACCGCCCTCAGGTCCGCGCCATGATCGAGAAGATGGGTCGCATAGCAATGACGAAGCACGTGGGGCGACGTCTTCTCGCCGTGGAGGGGACCGAGTTCACGGCGGACGATCTGATACGCGCGATAGCGAGTCAACGGTTGACCGCGATCGCTCAGCCACAGGTGGCCGGAATCCGGAATTCCCTTTTCCTGCAGAAACTCCCGGCGAGCGTTCAGGTAGTCACCCATGGCCTGCACGGCCGCGCGGGAAATGGGAACCACGCGCTCCTGGGAGCCTTTGCCCAGAACGCGAACCGAACCGCGCGAAAGATCCATACGGGCGATCCGCAGGCCGAGAAGTTCGGAGACGCGAAGCCCGCCGCCGTAGAGCATTTCGAGTAACGCTTGGTTGCGAACCGATGCGAAGCCTTCCGGCCGTGGCGTATCGAGGATACTCGACAGAGCGCTCTCGGAGTAGGTGACGGGAAGCTTGCGGCGGGAACGAGCGCGCCGCAGACCGGCCACCGGATTGTAACCCAAAAGTCCGCGGCGAACGAGATATTTCGCGAACTCGGAGACGGCGGCGCGTTTGCGCTCGATGGTCGAGCGCGCCCGGCCGGCTTCCGACAAGCCGTGCAGGAACGTTCTCACGCTCGCCACCGACAGGTGATCGGGAGTGGATCGCCCTCCGCCCGGCGGCTCGATGGCGGCGATGAACTGCAGCAGATCGCGGCCATACGCCTCGACGGTGAGATCCGCTCGCCCCCGCCGCGCGGCGAGGTCAAGCAGAAACTCGGGCAAATGTTCGCGGAGCGTTCGCGCGCTCACTTCTCGGTGGTTTCCTCCACCGCGATTTTGTGGCGGCACTTGGGACACTGCCGGATGTGGCCGCTCTTGAGCGGCTTGTCTTCCATATAGTGATGTCCGCAACTCGGACAGGGTTCCAGAATCGGTTTGTACCACGAGATGAAATCACACTCGGGATACTTCGAGCATCCCCAGAAGGTGCGACCCTTGCGGGACTTCTTCTGGCTCACGCGGCCGTCACAGCCCGCCCGCGGACAGGGAACGCTCTCGCCGTTGACCAGCGGCAGGGTGGTGCGGCAGGACGGATAACCGGTGCAGCCAAGAAACCATCCGAAACGGCTGCGCTTGGCCGTCATCGGTTTGCCGCACGACGGGCAAGCCGTCTCGGGAACTTCGGGAGCCTTCTCCGATTCGAGCGGCTCGGTGTGCTTGCAGTCGGGATAGTTGGAACAACCCAGAAACTGACCCGCCCGTCCCCACTTGACGATCAAATGGGAGTCACACTTGGGACACTTCTTGTCCGTGACTTCCTCGCTCGCCTTGCGCAGCGTGTGCCGGTTCTGATTGACCTTCTCCAGTCGTTTCGAAAACGGCTCGTAGAAGTCGCGCACCACCTGCTTCCAAGCCAGTCCCTCATTCTCCACCGAGTCGAGCTCTTCCTCCATCTTGGCCGTGAACTTCACGTCGAAGATATCGGGGAATTGATCCACCAGAATCCGGTTCACCGTTTCCCCCAGCGTCGTCGGGTGGAAGCGGCGTTCCTTCTGCTCCATGTAGCGGCGTTTCACCAGTACGGAAATAATGGACGCGTAGGTGGATGGCCGACCGATGCCAAGCTCATCGAGAGTCTTGACGAGTGACGCGGAGTTGAAGCGGGCCGGCGGTTCGGTGAAATGCTGGGTCGGGGTGACCTCTTCACACGGATACTCCTTGCCGACCCGCAACTCGGGCAGCAAACGAGTGTCCTCCGGTTCGTCGTCGCCGTTGGGACGCTGCGGTTTCTCTTCGGTCAGCGCGGCCATGACCTGCAGGTGTCCGGCGAAGAGCAACCGGCGGCCGATGGCGCGAAATTCGTATTCCCCCGCCATGAGCTGCGCCGTGGTCACCTCGAACTGGGCATCGGCCATTTGCGAAGCCAATGCGCGCTGCCAGATCATGTTGTAGAGCTTGAACTGCTCGACCGTGAGATACTTCTTGACCGACGCCGGATCGCGGTTCACGTCGGTCGGGCGAATCGCTTCGTGAGCATCCTGCGCTGACTTCTTGGCGGCGAACACTCGCGGTTTGTCGGGCACGAACTCCGGGCCGAACCTTCCGCCGACGTAATCGCGCATCGCCGCCACGGCTTCGGGAGCCAATCGCGTGGAGTCGGTGCGCATGTAGGTAATCAGACCGACCAATCCTTCCGCGCCGACCTTGATCCCTTCATACAACGCCTGCGCGACGCCCATCGTGCGATCGTTGGAAAACCCGAGACGACGGGCCGCATCCTGTTGAAGCGTGGAAGTCGTATAGGGCGGCGAAGGCTGAGACTTGGCGGGCCGGACCTTTAGATCGGTCAGCACGAACGGATGCTTACGAATCTGCGCCACCGCCGTCTTGGCCGACTTTTCGTCCTTCAGTTCGGGCTTCTTGCCTTCGATCTTGACGAGTCGCGCAACGAACGTCTCCTTTTTAGTTGCACGGAGAAGCGCCTCGATGGTCCAGTATTCTTCCGAAACAAAAGCGCGAATCTCCGCCTCGCGTTCGCAAATCAAACGCAACGCCACCGACTGCACGCGACCGGCCGACAGACCGCGCGCGATAATCTTTTGAAGAAGCGGCGAGACCAGATAACCGACCAGCCGATCCAGCACGCGGCGCGCCTGCTGAGCCTCGACTTTACGTTCGTCAATGGAACCGGGCGCGGCAATGGCCTTGCGGATACTGTCGCGGGTGATCTCGTTGAACAGCACGCGATGAAGTTCACGCCGGCCGTTTCCCAATTCTTTGGCCACGTGATAGGCGATGGCTTCCCCTTCACGGTCGGGGTCGGTAGCCAGAAAAATATGGCGCACGCCGTCGGCGGATTTCTTCAGAGCCTTGATCACGTCCTGCTTGCCGGTAATGACTTCGTACTCCGGCTCGAAATCATGCTCCACGTCCACACCGAGACGCTTGGGCGGCAGATCCCAGATGTGTCCCACCGTCGCCTGAACGTGGAAGTCCTTTCCCAAATAGGCCGTGATCGTACGGGCTTTGGCGGGAGATTCGACGATGACGAGTCCCTGCGCGGGAGCCGAGGTCAATATCTCATCGCGAGCCGCGGACGACGACCGTTTGGCGGTCTTGGAGGTCTTGGCGGACGCCGGGGTTTTCCGTGCGCGGGAAGCCGAGGTCTTCTTGGCTACAGCCTTGCCCGCTGCGGCCGGCTTCTTGGCCACAGGTTTCTTGGACGGCTTACTGGACTTCTTCGAAGTCGAGCGAGGGCTCTTGGAACGGGTTTTAGATGGGGTCTTGGGCATGGGTAATCAGAGCAGAAAAGCTTCAAGCAGGTGCTCAAAGCTCTTATACTGCCAAAAACGTGACAGGTTCACGATGTCGCATAAGCCATTGAAAAGCGCCAACATCGCGGTTGGCGATGGTTGATGTCCACGAACCGGATGGCCAGCTCAGTGGACCCGTTCCGGCCACGGGCGGGTTGGGCAGCCGTTTAAACTCGACTCCTTGTGGCAGGGATCTTTCTCAAGCAGGTGGGTGGCGACGAACACCTTCATCTCATCTCCACCAACGTTGAGATTCCCCAGCAGCACACATCGTTCAATGATTTCCTCTACATCCTCGTGATCGAGAATGCTCATTCGGGCCATCTCGATCAGGTAGCCGTAGGCTTCGGGGCTTACGTACTGTCGTTCGAGATCATGCAATACCCGATGAGCATAAGGGAAGGCGGGGAAGGCGACGAACGTTCGTTTCGACTCGGTGAGCAGGCGGTCCGCGAAAACGGAGATGGCCGTGGACACCTCCCGTTGCGAAAAGCCACGCTGCATGAGTTCATCTGAAATCCCCTCAATCTCCTCGATCCGAATCCGGCGGGACTGGAGCTCGCCGATCACATACATTAAAATCTCTACAATTCGTTGATCCATGCGCAGCCCTTGGTTTTGGCGGCCGGTTCCGATACTTTTTCTGACAGGCATTTTATAAGGTGCGGATCGCGCGCTGCACGCAGGACTGTCGGTCAACCATGCGGCAGAAGCAAAGTAATAAAAAGGAAGCCGAAAGGCAAGCGAAAACTCAATGCGGCGAATGAACGGTGGCTCCGCAACATTTCTTGTATTTCTTGCCACTTCCACACGGACACGGGTCATTTCTGCCTACCTGAGGGCTGACCCGGATGGGTTGACGCTTCCCGGCTTGGGGGGGAGTTCCTTCGCCTCCCGCGGGCGATGCCGCATCGGATCCCGGCTGAATTGCCTGTGAATATGCCATGCCTGCTGACTCGGCATGTGAGTAACTAAGAGCAGGTGTGGAAGTCGGCGGAGAAACCGGACGGCGTTGAGCCGGGCCTTCCGCAACGGGTCGGGCACGAAAGATGATCCGCAGCGCATCGCCGTTGACGGCATCCAGCATATCCTGAAAGAGCTCGAATCCTTCCTTCTTATACTCAATCAGCGGATCCTTCTGACCATAGGCGCGCAGGCCGACGCCTTCCTTCAAGCCGTCCATGGCATAGAGGTGATCGCGCCATTTCTCGTCAATGACACGGAGAATGGCATAGCGCTGGAGTCCCTTAAACAGGTTTTACCCCAGCAAGTTGAGCCGAATCTGACGGGCCTTCTCGATCTCCTCGAGGCTTTTCGAGCGCAACTGATCCTCGTTCAGGCTGCGGAATTCCTCGTCCCGCGACATATCCACCAGAAACGTGCGAACCAAGTCCTCGGCCAATCCGTCGTAATTGATCTCCGCTTCGCGACCCTGTCCAACGCTATTTTTTTCGAGGAGGTAATCCACGTAGTCGGAGATCATCTCCTGAACCAGCGGTTCGGGATCACCGCCCCGCAGGGCAACGTTACGGCGCGTATAGACGACCGTGCGCTGCTGATTCATAACGTCGTCATACTTGAGAAGATGCTCACGAATGGAGAAGTTGTATGCCTCTACCTTCTGCTGAGCGCGGCCGATGGCTCTTGTGATCAGCGGATGGGTTATGACCTCTCCCTCCTGCACGCCCAGCCGATCCATGATACGGGCAATCCGGTCGGACCCGAACAGCCGCATGAGGTCATCTTCGAGCGAAAGGAAGAACTGGCTGACGCCCGGATCGCCCTGACGACCCGACCGACCGCGAAGCTGTCGGTCAATACGGCGGGACTCGTGGCGTTCCGTTCCCAGAATAAACAGACCGCCTTGGGCCTGAGTCTTATCGCCTTGTTCGCCCAGCCATTCCACGACTCCCTGACCGAGCTTGATGTCCGTCCCGCGGCCGGCCATGTTGGTGGCGATGGTCACGGCGCCGGGTTGACCGGCTCCCATCACAATTTCCGCTTCGCGCTCGTGCTGGCGGGCGTTGAGCACGTTGTGCGGAATATTCTTGCGCCGCAGCATTCTCGAGATAACTTCCGAAGTCTCCACGGTGACCGTACCGACGAGAACGGGCTGACGACGCTCGTGAAGCTCGGCGATCTTTTCGATGGCGGCGTTGAATTTCTCGCGCCGCGTGCGATAAACCATGTCGTTGAGATCCGAACGACGCACCGTCTCGTGAGTGGGAATAACCATCACCTCGAGCTTGTAGATCCCCCAGAACTCGTTTTCCTCCGTCTCCGCGGTGCCGGTCATTCCGGCCAGCTTGTCGAAGAGACGGAAGAAGTTCTGGAGCGTAATGGTGGCGATGGTCTGAGTTTCGCGCTCAACCTTCACGCCTTCCTTGGCTTCAATCGCCTGATGGAGACCGTCCGAGTAGCGCCGTCCGGAGAGGATGCGGCCGGTGAACTCGTCCACGATCATCACCTTGCCGTCCTGCACGACGTACTCGACGTCCTTCTCGTAGAGGCAGTAGGCGCGCAGGAGCTGCGAAACGTTCTGGACGCGCTCACTGCGCTCGGCGTACATCTCCTGCAGACGAGCCTTCGTGGCCGCCTTCTCTTCGAGGGACGGCGACTCATCCTGATCTATCTTGGCGAATTCTTCGGGAAGATCGGGCAGAATGAAGAGATCGGGATCGCCACCGTAGAATTTGGTGAGTTGGGTGCGACCTTTGTCGGTCAGATCGGCGATGTGCGAGCGCTCTTCTATCGAGAAGTAGAGCTCCTCATCGAACTCGTGCATCTTCTTCTCGCGGAGCAGATCGTTTTCGACGCGCTGGCGTAAGCGAATGTTGGAAGGTTCCTGAAAGAGTTTCATCATCCGCTTGTGCTTGGGAAAGCCGCGGTAGCCCAGGAGCAGCTTGCGACCGACTTCCCACTCGTCGAAACCCTCTTTTTGCAGCTCGGTTTCCGCCCCTTCGGCAAGCTGCGTGATGAAGCTCGATTGCAGGCGGACGAGTTGCTCGACGGGCGACTTCATCTCCCCGAATTTCTGAGTGGAGTGCGCGACCGGACCCGAGATAATCAGCGGCGTGCGGGCTTCGTCAATCAGCACGCTGTCCACCTCATCCACGATGGCGTAGTGGTGGCCACGCTGGACGACCTCCTCCAGCGTCAGAGCCATGTTGTCGCGGAGGTAGTCGAAGCCGAATTCGTTGTTGGTGCCGTAGGTGATGTCGCAGGCGTACTGCTCGCGGCGAACGGGGGGCGGCATGTCGGAAATGATGACGCCCACGCTAAGACCGAGGAAGCGAAAGATCGGACCCATCCACTCGGAGTCGCGCTGCGCCAGATAGTCGTTGACCGTGACCAGCCACGCGCCCTGCCCTTCGAGGGCA
>JAHJDG010000013.1 GCA_018812265.1 bacterium
CCCTCGGATGCGGTACGCAGCGCAACCGATGCCACCAGCGTTCCCGCCACTGCCGCGCCCACCATTGACAATCCTCGCCGGAGCTTAGAGACCAGTGGATTTGAAAGCACCTCGATGATCCGTGAACCAAGCTGGTATCCGGCCTGCGCTCCCCACACGCGCACTTGAAAAAGCGGCCCATTATAGAGGAGGAGGCAGCCGATGGCAATGGCCGCCCAGAATTCGATCCGGGGTTGCCACAAGAGGAACATCAGCCCCGCCGCGAAGATGATCGGTTTCCAGCGATCCCAGATCAGCATGTCCCCCACCATTCCCAGCGGGCCGCTGACCTCGCTTTGCCAATTGGCCAAACCTTCCGGATCGCGAACGGCATCCCCATCCTCGACGCGTTTCAGCAGAGCTCCGGCGGCGAGAGTCGAAAGTACCGGGTGCGAGTTGAAGAATCCCGCGCAGGCTTGGACGTTCCGGCTGAGATCGGATTTTCGCCGTAGCCACGGCCAGAGCGTGAAAAGATAGCCCGCTCCCTGCATCGTGCGGTAGCTCAGCAGCACCTGTACAAAGAGTGAACGGAGAGCCAGCCGCCAAGTTTCCCGGACCGTCAGACCCATAACAGCCCCACGAGCAGAACAACGATAGCGGGCACAGCGAAATAGGACAGATTCCGACGGGATACCAACCGCCCCGCAATTACCGCGGCTCCCGCACCCAAGAGTGCCGGTGCAATGTCGAGATTCGGGAGTTCCAGCAGATCGAGCCCGAGCCGCAGCCCCCACGATCCGAAAAGATATGCCACCGAGGCCATGACGAATCCGGCTCCGGCGTGGATTCCAACGGCTCCGAAGAAGAGCCGGCGAAATCGGCAAACCTCTCCCGCTTGGGCGGCCGCCACGAATTTCTCAACGTGGCTGGCTATCTCCTTGCGGATCAAGGGAGTGACTTCCGATCCCACATAGGCGGTGAGAATCCCCAGAAACGTTGCTCCCGCAAGAGCAGCCCCATCCGGCAGTCCGGCATGTACGGCTGGGAAACCGGCGGCGATGGCCGTAGCGATCAAGGCTCCCAGATTGCCCTCGGGAAATCTGGCGGCTCCCACCGGCAGGCTCCCCAGCCACAAGAGTTGGAATCCGATCCCGAAGAACAGGCCGACTTCGGGTCTTCCGATGACAAACCCCCAGAGCGGGCAGGCGATGAGCGGCTGGCAGATCATGAGCTGCGCCACCGCGGTAGTGTCGAGGTAGACCACCGCCCCCGCCAAGCCAACCCATACTGCCTGCCACATCAGAATTTCCGCTCCACCATGAGGTTAGCCCAGTCCGCCAGAAGGTCGCGGTGAAATGATTGCGGCACGTCCTCCAGATAGGTCAAGGCGATCGCCACTCGCTCGCGAGCCAGCTCGGCCGTGTATTCGATGCTTCCCAGATCCGCAAAAAGCCGCTGTACCTCGCCGATCTGTTCCGGGCTTGCGTCCGGATTTCCCAGCGTGTCCAGAAACAGTCTTTGCTGGGCTTTGCTCGCGTTCTCCCACGCGTGACGGACGATGAGCGTGCGTTTGCCTTCGCGAATGTCGCTTCCCACCGGCTTGCCGAGGAGCGCTTCATCTCCCACGATTCCGAGGATGTCGTCCTGAATCTGGAACGCCGTCCCGCACGCGCTGCAAAACCGGCCCAGCGCCACGGCCAGCGGATGTTTCAGATCCGGGCAGTTGAGACCGATACACGCTCCCGCCTCCCCGCAGAACTCGTAGAGCGCTCCCGTCTTCTTCCACAGCATGGTCTCGATCTGCGCGGCGGACAGCTTTTCAATCGGGATATGCGAGTACTGCACGTCCAGCATCTCGCCATCCACCAGCGTGCACAGCACCCGCGTGTCCAGCGTGTCAATGAGCGTCAAGGTGACGACCGGATCGAGGCCATACAGCCGCGACATCTCGGTCATCAGGCTGATCCCCCAGCCGTGCTGCACGTCTCCCGCCAGAACCGCGACCGACAGCCCATAGTGCTGCGCTTCCCCGTCGCTTCCGAACAGCGCGCGGGTGGAGGGCTTGCGGTGGAATCGCTCGTGAACCGTGGGCGCTCCCCGGCGCGTCGCATCGCGGTCAATGATGTCGTCGTGTACGAGGGTCCACGTGTGGAAAATCTCCGTAGCTGCTGCGGCGCAGATCGCCTTTTTCTCGTCTCCACCGACGGCTCCCACACAAAATAGCAGCACCGCCGGGCGGAGCCGCTTGCCGCCCGATTCGAAATAGCAGGTTACGGCCTCGGCCATGTCCTCGGGATGGAAGCGGCTGAGGTATTCGGGTCGCATCACATATTCCTTGACGAGTGTGACCCGCTTCTCGATTTCTGTCAGAAGTCTTTGTGACAATAGAGTTTGTAGTGTGGATTACAGTTTGGAGACGCAGGACGAAAGTTTCAAACTTTATATTCTACAATATTTATCCATAAATTGCAAGCTATCATTCCGGCATATTCTGCCAGAAAACAGGGGCGGCCCGGCAACGGACCGCCCCTGCTCCATCATGATGAGACGTGGCTCTCTATCGAAGTGCCTTTCCCACCGCCAAATCCAGTGCGATCAGCGACGACTGATATTCCAGGGTCTTCTGCAGGTGCTCGGTCTCGGCCTGTGCGTAGGTGACCTGCGCATCGCGAAGTCCGAGCTGCGAGGTGGCGCCCAGCCGATAGCGTTCGCGTTCAAGATTGAGCTGCCGTTGAGCAAGTTCGCGGTTGCGCGATGTGATCCCGAGTTGATTGAACACGTTCTCCAGATTGTAGTAGGCGTCCCGAACCTCTTTTTCCACCTGTAGCCGGAGCGCGCGCTTCGATTCAATCGCCTTGTCGCGTTCGATTCGACGACTGGCCGTGTTATACTCGCGCGTGAAACCGTCGAACAGAGTCCAGCGAATGTTCAAGGAGTAATAGGAATTCTCGTTGCGTGGATCGAGCGTCCAGGTCTCCTTCTTGCCGGACTGCTCACTGCGCGACCACTGCGCTCCCAGAGAGATTTGCGGCAGGTAATCGGACTGGTACACCCGCAGATTATGCTTGGCTCGCTGCACCGTCAGATCGGCCATCCGCAAGTCCGTTCGATTCCGATAGGCTTCCTCGACCAGCGCGTCCACGTCGAACTCAAAGGGCGATACCTGCTCGGTTTCTTCGAGTGGGAAATCGCTGACAAGATCAATACCAAGCAGCTGATTCAACGCTTCCTTCTGGGCCTGCAAGTCCCGCCGCGCCGAGGTAACGGCGTTTTCCGCGCTCCCCAGTTGGATTTGCGCTTGCAGAACGTCGAGCTCCGTCACCGATCCCACCGCGAACCGCGCCTGCGCCAGATCATAGGCGTCCTGTCGCTGATCGCGCAGCTTGATATTCAAATCCAGGAGTTTCTCTTGGGTGAGAACCAGCACCACCTGCTGGGCAATCTGACGAGACAACGACTTCCGCGCATTTTCTACGCTTTGATCGTTGATGTTCTCCTGAACCTTCGCCATGCGATACAGAAAATAGCGTCGCCCGCCCTCGAAGACCGATTCGTTCAGAGACAGGTAAAGCTGCGACGAACGCGAGTCCCCTTCCGGCACGTCCAGCGTATAGGACGAGGAAACCAGTCGCGGATTCGAGAGCGATCCATCGGTTCCGGTGTCCTGCCAGATCACCGCGTAGTCCGTGAACGTGCGCGGATAGCTGGAGACACTCCCGTCCGGATTGGTAAACGTCGGATTGCGGTAGTGCGTTTGCGAGAAACTCATCCCCACCGATACACTGGGCAGGAAGTTTCCCACCGCGTTCAGCTTCCCGATCCGGTTCAGCCTCGTGTCGCTGCTGGTCTGCCGAAACGAAGGATTGTACTCGAAGGCGAGGGAGATGAGAGAATCCAGAGACAGAGGAACGCTGCTACGAATGGTCGGGAACTCGGGCTCGGCCTGGGCCAAACTGACCAGCAGTAGTCCCACCGTCAGCAGTCGGAGTTTCATGGTGGCTTTCAGATCCTATGAATTGGGATTTGATCTCGTGAAGAAGTTCGAGCACCGCATCGTGCTCGTTCGGGACTTGCCCGTCGAGGATCGCCTCTTCCAGCGCCTTCTTAATCCTTCCGACTAACGGTCCGGGCGGAATGTTGCACACCGCCATGATCTCCTCGCCGCGCACTGGACTCTGAAACGCGCGCAAATCATCCTTGGCGATGACGTCATCAATCCGTGCCGTCAGAATATCGAATTGGGCAAGGTACTTCTTGACTTTATTGGGCTTGGCCGAGGTAATGTCGGCCCGGCAAAGGGTCAACAGGTCACTTAGGTCTTCCCCCGCGTCTACGATCAAGCGTCTGACGGCGCTGTCGGTGACTTCTTCGCGGGTCAGATTAATGGGTCGCATGTGCAGGACGACCAGCTTGCCGAGTTTCGCGGTCATGTCCTCGGATAGTCGCATTCGTCGCCCAATGGCCTTCATCATCCGCGCGCCGACGTCCTCATGCCCGTGAAACGTCCAACCCGTTTGCGCCGCAAATCGCTTGGTCTTGGGCTTGGCAACGTCGTGAACGAGAGCCGCCAGTCTTAGAACCGGATATTCGCTCATCTCCGCCACTTTGTCCACCACCATGAGCGTATGCTCGAAAACGTCTTTGTGATGATGCGGCCCGATCTGTTCCACTCCCGCCAGCCGGCTGATTTCGGGTAAAACGACGTCCATCACTCCGGTCAGATACATCAACCGCAGGCCCACCGAGGGTTTGCGCGTCGCCAGCAGCTTGAGAATCTCCTCGGTGATCCGTTCCTGGCTGATGATCGAGAGTCGCTCCACCATTCGCTCCAGCGCACGGCGGGTCTCGATTTCGATTCCGAATTCAAGCTGTGCCGCGAAACGAATCGCCCGCAGGATTCGGAGCGGGTCTTCGGAAAACGTGCGTTCCGGTTCGAGCGGCGTGCGAAGCGTCCTGGCCTTCAAATCCGTCACACCGCCGAATAGATCTACGAGCTGCCCGTACTCCGCCTCGTTCAACGAGGCCGCCATCGCATTCACGGTAAAATCCCGGCGGGCCAGATCGGCTTCCAGACCTGCGGAAATCACTCGCGGCTTGCGGGAATGAGAGCGGTACGATTCTTTCCGGGCCGAGACGAAATCCAAACGATAGCCTCGGTAGGGCACCATCGCCGTCCCGAAGCGGGCAAAGATCACCGGTTTGCGTACGCTCAGATGCGTGGCCAGCCGTTCCGCGAAAGCCACAGCATCTCCGATCACGGTGAAATCCAGTTCCTTCTTGGCCGGCAAACCGAGCAGGCGGTCGCGGACGTAGCCCCCCACCACGTACAGCCGCACGTCCTGTTCGTCTGCGAATTCGCCCAAGCGAGCCAGGAGCTTGGAATCGCGGCGGGTAAACACCCGCACGGCTTCTTCCGGTGATTTAGCGCTGCCCTTCATCCGTGGATTCCGAACTTGACGCGCCGAGCCGGGCTTGCATGTCCGTAAGTTTATCCCGGCGGCGTTTTTCCATTTCCGGTGTGCGGAACGCGGCCAGTCCTTTGCGG
>JAHJDG010000014.1 GCA_018812265.1 bacterium
AGTTTGACCGCCGAGATATTCGAGATCAGCAGAACGGCCACGAAGACCCCGCCGATGAGGTCGTAGTAGCGGAAGGACCCGGACGGTTTCATGTCACACAGTTTACAACGAATTCCTCAGAAAAACAAGGGCCATGAGCGGATTAATACCCTCTGAATTGGAGGTCCAGGCGCGCAAGCTTGGATTTGACGCGGTCGGAGTTTCCTCCGCCCTGCCGCCGCCGCGCGGGGAGTTCTTGCGGACGTGGCTGGCCGAGGGTAAGGCAGGGACGATGGCCTATCTCGGCCGCACGGCCCAGCGTCGGCTCGATCCCGAGCTCGTGCTTCCCGGTGCGCGGAGCATCGTCTCGGTGGCTCAATCGTACTTCACGGGTTCCCTCCCCGAGACGGTGCGAAACGATCCCTCGCGTGGACTCATCGCTTCGTATGCGTGGGGGAAGGACTACCACGATGTGATGCTGCCCAAGCTCGAGGAGCTTGCCAAGTTTGTTCGGGAGCAAGTCTCGGGAGCGGAAACGCGCTGCTACGTGGATACGGGGCCGGTTCTGGAGCGCGACCATGCCGAGCGCGCGGGTCTGGGATTCATCGGCAAGAACACGCTGCTCATTTCCCCGCGCGCGGGTTCGTGGCTGTTTCTGGGAGAGATCATCACCACCGCCGAGCTCTCCCCCACACCGCCCTCGCAAATGCCGTCCTGCGGATCATGCCGGAGATGTATTGAAGCGTGTCCGACGGGAGCGCTTTCACGGGAGTACGTGCTCGATGCCAACTTGTGTATCAGCTATTTAACAATCGAGTACCGTGGCAAAATTCCTGAAGAGCTGCGCGTGAAGATGGGAAACCGCGTATTCGGCTGCGACGCGTGCCAGAGTTGCTGTCCATGGAACGAGCGATTCGCCCGACCTACCGGCGAGCAAGCATACTATGGGAATATCGAGAGGCAGGCCCCGAAGCTCGAAGAGTTGGCCGTGCTTTCCGAGGAAGAGTTTCGCACGCGCTTTGCCGGATCGGCCGTCCTGCGGGCGGGATATGCAGGATTCCTGCGGAACGTGGCCGTGGCGATAGAGAATTTGTAAGGGCGCATGGCGATGCGCCCGATGTCGCGTTCGCACAATTTAACCGTGGGCGGAACGCCTTCCGCCCCTACTTGATGCGATCGGGATTTTCTCGATCCAATTCCCATCGCAATGGATTGTTGATGATATACTCACGTGCCTTGTTGAGACCATCCTCATTGCAAATGACTCGCTCGAAATAATTCCGTTGCCAAACCGGATTGCCGGGTGTGCCATGTAGGATATTGATTCGTTTGGCTGAGGCACGTTTGAATCCCGCAATGAATGATGCGAGGGATTGGGGTGAACGGTGAAGGAGTGGCAAGTCAGAGGCAGGCGCATCGCCATGCGCCCCTACAGCGATAATCACGACAAGGCCGTGGATGTGATTGGGCATGAGTACGAATTCATCCAATTCAATCTCCACACGAATCTCCTTCGACCGAAACCATTCCTCGACGATGATTTCCCCCACGGTATTCGCGTGCATCATTCCATCGCGAATCTCTCCGAACATCGCCTTTCGATCATGGGTGCACAACGTTACGAAATACACGCCTGCCCGCGTGTAGTCATAGGCTCTCAATCGTATGGACTTGCGCTTCGGCAACATAATTCACGCCCGTAGGGGCACAAGGCGTTGTGCCCGTCTTGTTTTCGTAGGGGCGCATGGCGATGCGCCCGATGTCGCGTTCGCACAATTTAACCGTGGGCGGAACGCCTTCCGCCCCTACAGAAATGATGAAACTTCTTACCGAATCAACACTACCTTCTGCGTTCGTGTTGTCCCCACCGCCTCGATGCGCGCGAGGTACAAGCCCGAAGGCAAATCCCCGGCATCGAACAGATAACGATGTTCGCCCGCGGCAAGCCCGCCCAGATTCACGTCGCGTACGCGCTGCCCAAGCGTGTTGAATACGGACAGCGTCACCGGTGATGAACGGGGCAAAGAGAATGCAAAGGTTGTCGTTGAGTTGAACGGATTGGGGTAAATGTCAAGTTGAAAGGATGTGGGACAAAGGAGGGGCGGCTCGTTGGCCGCGAGTTCGGGTCCCGTCTTCACCAGCCAAAAGTCAAATCCCCCAGCTCCATAGGAACGTGTGGCGCCTCCGAAGGTAAAACCTCCGTCATTTGTCTGGCAAACCGAAAAGCACCAATCATGCTCGTCCCCCCCAAAGTCCATACTCCACAGACTGTCGCCGTTCGCGTCCGCCCTTACCAATCCCACGTTCTCCTCAAGCGCGACCAGATCAAACCATATACCCCCAAGGATGTAGCCCCCATCCGCAGTCTGCCGCATCGAATAGCACTCTTCATCCACATTCTCGCGTCCATAGGTTCGGCTCCAGAGACAATCCCCATTGGCGTCGGTCTTGACCAGCCAAAAGTCCAAACGCCCGTTGCCGAAGGAACCTGTGGATCCTCCCACTGTAAAACCTCCGTCTATTGTCTGCTCCACACTCCGGCAAATGTCGGAGTTGGGGCCTCCAAAGGTTCGCGACCACAGGCTATCGCCGTTGCTATCTGTCCTGATCAGCCAGAAATCGCTCGCCCCACCAGTGTAGGTATTCGTGTTGGCTCCTAAAATGTATCCCCCATCGTCGGTCTGCCGGACATCATGGCAGTTCCCTCCGCTGCCAGAACCGCCCTCGAACGTGCGACTCCACAAGCTGTCGCCGTTGGCATCCGTCTTCAGCAGCCAAACAACGTATCCTTGTCCACTGAAAGGGCCGATGCAACCCGCAAGGATGTAGCCACCATCAGAGGTCTGGGAACCGGAATAGCAGATATCCCCGTGGCCGGTTATTGTACCGTACTTGCGGCTCCACAGACTATCGCCGCTGGCGTCTGTTTTCAATAACCACCATTCAGCTCCTCTAAGGCTATCAAGGATGGCACCCCCCAGGAAATATCCGCCATCGGTTGTTTGCTGAACGAAATAGGGATAGACCGGAGGATTTCCTCCGTGGATCCGACTCCACAGACTGTCGCCGTTGCCGTCCGTTTTGATCAGCCAAGCTCGGTCTCCAACGAAGGAATTGGTAGCTCCGGCCAAGATATAGCCGCCATCCGAAGTCTGCTGCACGGAATAGCACTCATCTGTCCGAATGCCCCCAAACGTACGACTCCACAGACTGTCCGGAGGCCGGGGCTGGGCTGTGGCCACTGAGAACAGGCACAGACTGAGAATGACTGCTTTGAGTACGTTCATCCCTTGATCTCTCCTTCGATAGCAGCCCTAATCTACCACGGGATTGCGGGGAAAGCAAGCGGGCGGCCACACAGGGCCGCCCCTACAATGACTTGTGGATTTGGGGCAAAGAAAACGCCCCGACGTGACGCGTCCGTCGGGGCACGCTCCAGGCAAATCGCGGAGCGTACGAATCTATCAGAATCCGGCCCGGTTCAACTGATCCGGTTCGGCCGGGGTGTGCAGGCGAGGTACGGGAGCAGTCGCGGATGTACTATCGGTTTTCTGAGCCAATTGCGCACGTTGATTGACCACAGCCGGATGGCGCGTGGCAAACCGAATCTGCTCGGCTCGAACCGCCAACATCCTGCTCTCCACACCCATGAACGTGGATGCAGCGCTGAGGATAAAGGCGGCAAGTGCTGTGAATAGCCACAGACGGCGGTCCATGAGATCTCCTCGTGCTTGTTCCCAATAGTGGTAATGCAAAAGGAGTACCTCGGAAGAGCCTGCCCTATATCCACCTAACTCATTGTTATTATTGTGTGATTCCGTACCGTTTCGATGATCTGAAGCTGGCGGTTGGGGATTATCCACCACTCGACTTACCGTATCCACACAAGTGCGTCAAATCCCCAACCGGAAAGATCCCCAACCAAGAGGCCGGGGATCAGAGTCCGTCAGTTAGCCGGTAGTTCAGCGGATGCTGTACGGCGTCTTACAGCAACGAAAACCGATGTTGCCGCTGCGGCTTGCAGGATCAAAGCGGCCGCGCGAGGCGCAGCGTGGACTTGCGCAAAAGAAATTGCCCCATGAACCGCCCCGTGCAGCACGTAAAATGCCCCGCGGATCGTCTATCCAGGCACTGCCGTCACTGGGTGCGCCGATGTAGCTTTCGTGCCAGTCGTCTTCACACCACTCCCAGACATTGCCGGCCATATTATGACATCCCACTGGACTGACACCGGCAGGATAGGTTCCCACGGGTGCCGTGCAGGGATAGCCGTCGGCGGAATTGTCGTAGATATTGGCATTCGCCGCAATCCACGTATCTCCCCACGGCCATTGCCGGTTATCTGCGTTGCCCTTCGCCGCCCGTTCCCACTCCGCTTCCGTGGGCAACCGTTTCCCCGCCCATGTTGCGAAGCCATGAGCGTCGGACCAGTCTACCTTTACGACGGGATAGTTCCCATAAACCGGATCGGTGAAGTAGTCGGGCATCCCACTGAAACCCGGATCAGGCGGATACGCTCGGCCCGTTGAATCGCAGAACGCTTTATACTGGGCATTGGTCACTTCGTAGACGTCAATCTGGAATGCGGGCACATTGACCGTGTGAACGGGCTGTGAACTCGATTGATAGGTTGCTCCCATCTCATACGGTCCGGCCGGCACGAGGACCATGGTTGAAATCACGGTCACTGTATAGAAGAGTTTGTCCCCGGCGATCGCGCCACTTGCATGAGTGAAGTGAGTGTCGGCGGTGATTCCGATCAGGGTCGTTGTTCCGATGGAGAAGTCCAGTGAGTCTCCGGCATAAATCCGAAAACTGTCAGCATATTGAGGACGCGACCAATGCAGAACGACATCGTTCGGGCTGTCACCAACATGAATAACGAGATCAGTTACGGGCAAAGACACGGGCTGCTGGGCATCGGCTTGCATGGACAACAGCAAGAAAAACAATGGTACAAATGTCCTCATGACGTTCACAGTGTCCTCATTTGCGGGAGATCAAGAATTCTCAAAACAACATGCGGAAATATACGGATATTCCTTCGCTATGGCAATGGTTTCGCCCCACGATCCATAATTCTCGGAATCATGACTCGTTTAGGGGGAGAACACGCTTTCGACCGCAATAAAATGGGCCAACCAGAAGCTTCTGGTCGGCCCTATGGCAATTATCCGGATAGCGAAAGAATTAGGGAGACTGGGGAGGCGGGGTTTCGTCGGTTCCCATCTCGACAGAAGACTTGTGGGTCTGGGTAGTCGTCGGACCTCGATCCTCGAGGTCACAGGCTCCCGACATTCACGTGCCGACCCCGAACTTGGGCAACACGAACTTCATGAGCACAAACCATCCCACCAGTATCAGAATCCAGCCGTAATCGCCCAATATCCGTCTCCAAACTCGAGTCATTGCTTTTCCGGTTCTTCCAGTCTGTGCCTACCTAACGTTTGGCTAAGGGGAGGGGTTCCCTTCCCGAGAGCCGCAACTTGAAACCCAACATCGCAGAAAGGCCACTATCTCTGATTTAAATGATTGAAATATCAATATATGCGAAAAGGAGTGGCGTAAGCTGAACGATCACGCGCGGTTTGCCTCACAAGCTCAGGATTGTTATCTTAGATGTTCCGGCAGCGCCCACGCCGGCTTGGTCCCTCGACAGATTGATTTCCAACCTTGAATACAACTCCCTGCAGGTTACTATGAAAATTCGCTGGCTACTCCTCGGTCTTCTGATCGCCGTTTGCTGGTCATGGGCCGCGGCACAGGAAAGTCCCTACAAAGAGCTGATCACTTCCGCAGGCCAGAGCGAAGACTGGGACGACGCCGACGTCGTGCTGGTGTTCGACTCGACCTGGGTAGACGTGGACACGACCGGTCTTTCGCACAAACGAGTGCACACGCTGACGAAAGTGCTGACCGGCAAGGGCGTAGCGATGCTGCGCGGAGCGCGGTTCGACTACGATCCGGCTTCGAATAAAATCGAGATCATGGCGGCGCGCGTACATCGCAAGAACGGCGCGGTGGAGGCGATTGATTTAGGCAAACTGAGAGACCTTCCTCAGCCGCAACGCTCGATCTACTGGGGCGCGCGGATGAAGGTGTTGCCGGTGCCGCCTTTGGAAGTGGGAGACGCGCTGGAACTCGAATACATGACGGTGGGATTCATGATCGCCTATCTGGCCTCCGACGGCGAGGAAGAGCGATACATTCCGCCGATGCGCGGCACCTACTACGACGTGATTATGTTCGGCAGCAGCATTCTCGAGAATCCCACTCCGCCCATGAAGCTGAAGTCGTACACGGTTACGATGCCCGACCATATGCCCGCGCAGTATGAGACGTACAACGGCGAAGTGTATTCGGCGACGCTGTTCGCGGACGGACGGCTGGTCTATCACTTCTGGAAGGAAAACGTTCCGGCCTATGAAGAGGAACGGCGGTCGCCGGGGCCACAGGACTTCGTGCCGAAGGTGGTGTTCACCAACGTGCGCGACTGGGCGGAGAAATCGCGCTGGTTCTACAACGTGAACGAGGATCGAGACATTTTCGCTGCCGACGACGCGATTCGCCGCGAAGTCAAGAAGATCACCGCCCACTGCAAGACCGATACCTGCAAGTTCTACGCGCTTCTCCACTGGGTCGCGCAGGAGATCCGCTACAGCGGAATCAGCATGGGCGAAGGCGAAGGTTACACGCTTCATCCCAGCACGATGACCTTCAATGACCGGGCCGGAGTGTGCAAGGACATCGCGGGAATGCTGGTGACAATGCTCAGGGTCGCGGGATTCGAGGAGACCTATCCGGTGATGACGATGGCCGGCGCGCGCGTTGAGCGGATTCCCGCCGATCAATTCAATCATTGCGTGGTGGCGACACGGAAACCCGACGGCAGCTTTCTGATGCTGGATCCGACCTGGTCGCCGTTCAATTTGAAACTCTGGAGTCACGCCGAGTCGGAGCAGCACATCGTAATCGGCAGTCCCGAGGGCGAAGACCTGACCCGGATCGCCAAGTTCACCGCCGAGGAGAACGACGTTGCCTTCACGATGAACACGCGATTGGACGCGCAAGGGAATCTGACGGGAACGGTGAAAATCGAGGGCCAGTCATACGGCGATGCGCGCACGCGACGGGAGTTCACCGACAACGGACAGGATCGCTGGGATCAGATCTGCCGCAGTCGCTTGACAACCGCGCATCCGGCGGCGGAACTGGTCAGCACGAAATACGGAAATCTATGGGATTTTTACAAACCGTGGACGGTGGAAATCGAGTTCCGCGTTCCGAACTATGCGCGAGTGGTCGGCAATCGAATGGACTACGAACCGTTCGTGAGTAAGTTCCTTTTCAGCGGCAGCTATCAGCATAACCTGCCGACCGGTTTGACGAAGGAGCGCACGCAACCGGTATTCACTTACAATCCGCGGCATCTGACGATGAAGGAAACGCTCGCTCTGCCGCCGGGATTCAAAGTGCGCGAGACTCCTGACGCGCAGGACGCGGGCGGCGAGATTGCCAAGCTTACCGGAAGCTGGAATAAAACGGCAGCGGGCGCGCAGTTCACTCAGGTGTTCAAGATGCGCGATCGCTCGATCCCGCTGAAACACTACGACGAAGTGTGGGCGGCCTACCACGGCCTCGAGGAGACCGCCAAAGATCAGGCGCTGGTGATCGAGAAAGGAGGCGCGAAATGAAGAAGCTCCTATCCATTCTCGCAATCTTCGCTTTCGCCGCATCGGCGTTCGCCGATTTCGACGGTCTTCCGGAATACGTCAAGGCCAATCTGAACGCGATTCAGAAATATCCGAAAGCATCGTGCGTTCTGTTGTGGTGCAACGAAACGTACAAGCTGAACGCCGACGGTTCGCAAATCCACGAATGGCACTCGTTCCGCTACCTTCCCGACGACGCGGGACGTGATGCATGGGGAGATCCGCATATTGCCTACGTGGACGGGCGTCAGAATCTGGAGATTCTCGTCGCCCGCATCTACACGCGTGACGGCCGGCAGATCAATTCGACTCCCCACAACGCCTTCAATCCGATTGTCCCCGAAGGCGGCTTCGATCTCGCCCCCGAGTATACCGACTTCCGGCAGATGGTGGTGACGATGCTCGGACTCGAGAACGGTTCGATTTCCGAACTCCACTACCGGATTACCGACTCCAAACCCGTCTTGCCGTGGATGGAGGACCGGGTGTACTTCCGCGAGGAATGGCCGGTTATTTCGCGCGAACTCATCGTAAACCTTCCATCCGACATCCGGTTGAATTACAAAGCGGAGAACGGCGTCAACGCCGCTTCGCAATCGGGAACGACCTACACCTGGAAAATGGGCGAGCAGCCGGGCTATCTGAAGGAAGACCTCGCCGGACATCGCGTGCTGCTGCCGAACGTGGCCTTCACGACGGCCGCGGACTGGACCGCCGTGGCCGGAGAAATACGTGCGCGAATTGGAGCCGCGTTGCAGAATCCACCCGCTATTCCCCTTTCGCTGGCCGAGTCGCTGCGCGATGCTCAGGGCCAGGAGAACAAGCTCGATGCCGTGAAATCGTGGATGCGCGACCGGTTCAACGTTCTGGAGCTGGAACATCCCGATCTGCCGGTTCGTCTGCGCACCGCAAGCGAAATCTTGAACAGCGGCTATGGTAATTCTCTGGAAATGGCCGTACTGGTTTCCGCTTTGGCTACGAAAGCGGGCGTGCCGACATCCCCGCTGCCGTATTATCCCTTCGAGCCGCCGGTTCCGGGCCTCAACGACTTGGCCGGCTGGTTAGTGGAGGTAGCGGCGGCCGAGGGAACCTTTGAATGCGATCCGCTGAAACCGCGCGACAAATTCACCCGCACGGATCGAGCGGGCGGATACTTCCTGTATTGGAATCAAACTCCGCCCGCAATGCTGCCGTGGACGAAATTGTTCCGACCCGGCTACGGCGCGGCACGCTACTCACTGACGCTGACCTTCGACGGCGCCAATAAGGACACCGTGCAGGGACACGGCCGACTCGTGGCTTATGACGGTTTCGCACCGTTTGAGAAAGTCCGTGCGATGGGTCCTCAGAAGTACCTGGCCGGTGTTCTCAACATCGAGAAGGTGGAAATCACCGACGCGAAGATCGAGAATCTCAGCGAGACGCTCGTGGCGGTGGATTTTCGTTTCGCTGCGGCCGGTGGCGCGGAGAAGGTGGATGACCGTTGCGTGCTGCCGAGCGGGATCGTAGACTTCACGGCGTTTGTCCCCGGTTTCACTTTGGGTCTGACCAAGCGCGAGTTTCCGCAAGAGATTCCCATCGAGGGCGATATCACCGTTCGCATGGAATTCCCGATGCCGGAGATGCGGCAGTTAGACAGCGCTCCGGCGGCGGGCGACGCAATGTGGGGAAAGTGCTCAGCCAAGGTCACAAGAGAGATCGCCGAAGAAACAACAACGGACGGAAGCAAACGTCGTCTGGTCATCGAGCGCTCGCTGCATTTGCGCGGTGAGTGGCTCGCGCCCGAACACTGGAAAGGTTTCCGCGATTGGCTACTGTTCAACGGGCCGCAGGCGAGTCCACCGTTGGTGTTCAAGAAAGTGGAAAAGAAGTAGGTTTTCGCTGAGTAGAAGAACAGCTCAACGAAATTGATCTGACAATCAGCAAACCTGAGAGCCATCCATGGCTGACGAAGCAACTCAAGTCGAGAAATCCCCCGAAGAGCGGGATCGCGAATGGCTGGAAACCGTTTACAAAGGTGACAGCCAACCCCAGCTCACGATCCGGGCGATCCTCGCCGGAATGGCGTTCGGCGGACTCATGTCGCTCTCGAATCTCTACGTCGGACTCAAGTCCGGCTGGGGTTTGGGAGTGGACATCGCCGCGGTGATTGTGATTTTCGCGCTGTTCAAGGCGCTGCAGGGCGTGGGACTGGTCAAGCGCGAATTCGGCATGATGGAAAACACCATCATGATGACGGTAGCGGTGGCGGCGAGCTGGATATCGTCGGCGGGTCTGGTCTCGGCGGTGCCCGCGTTGACCATGCTCACCGGCTACACGTTCGTGTGGTGGCATCTGACCATCCTTATCGGCGTCATTCTGTATCTGGGCTTGTTCATGGCGATTCCCTTCAAGCGGCAGATGATTCAGATTGACAAGCTGCGTTTTCCGGCGGTGATTCCGACCGGCGAGACGCTGAAGGCGATGTACTCGCACGGCGGCGAAGCGATGAAGAAGGCGAAGGCACTGGGCACGGCGGGCGGACTGGGAGTGCTGATCGCCGCGCTGCGCGATGGAGTCGGAGCGATCCCGGGTCTCTTTAACGCTCCATTGGCGATTGCGCGCGTCGGACTGGGTAAACTCACGCTCAGTTTTGAACCGAGTTTGATCTTCCTCGGAATCGGCGCGCTGTTTGGGATGAAGGTAGGACTTTCGATGCTGTTCGGCTTCGTCCTGAACTACGGTGTGCTCGCTCCCAACCTGATCAACGCCAAGATCGTCAAGCATCCCGCCCCGCAAGTGCGGGCCGTGGCGCTGGCGGAGACTCCCATCGCGATTCAACCCGGACAAAGTTTCACCGTCGTCTTGGAAGAAGCGAACGTCGCGCCGGAGATGTCCGCCGGCAGTCGCGTGGACACCCTGACGTACCTCTGGACACAAGGCGCTGTCTATGGCAGCCCGGAGCACCTCCTGCGCGATTTGAACGCCGCCACGTTGCTCGATGGCACCCCGAACCCGTTTCATGGCGTGATCAGCGTTCGCGACACTATCAACAAAACTCATGGTGGCAATGTATTGTTCGTCGAGGCGTCACGAGCTACGGGTTGGGAAGCTGAACTAACGATTGCCGAGAATCAGCCGCCCGAAGTCGCAAAGGCTCTCGGCTTCGCGCCGGGAGCCACACGCCTGCAAACCGTGGGCGGATTTCGCAATATCAGCGCGTGGACGCTGTGGCCGGGAGCGACGATCCTGGTCGTGGGCGGACTTCTCGCGCTGGCGTTTCAGTGGCGGACGCTGGGTCGAACGTTCGGCAGCATCTTCCGCAGCCTGCGCGGCAAGGACGGCGGACACGGCGGAATCACGGAACATCTTGAAATCCCCATGACGTGGTTCGTGTTCGGATTCGTCGTCTTCGGATCGGCATCGGCAATCGTTTTGTATTGGCTGTTCGACATCCATTGGTATATGGGTGTGATCGCCGTCGTGCTGACGTTTTTCCTCGCCGCCGTCGCCACGCGGGCGGCGGCGGAAATCGGCATCAATCCCATCGGAGCGATGGGCAAAATCACGCAGCTCACCTACGGAGTGATCGCGCCCGGCAATATGACGGCGAACTTGATGACGGCGGGTGTGACGTCGGGAGCGGCGGCGAGCTGCGCCGACACCATCTCGAATCTGAAAGTTGGGCACATGGTCGGCGCGCATCCGCGCAAGCAGTTTATCGCGCAAATTTTTGGCGTGCTGGCTGGAGCATTAATGTGTGTGCCCGCCTATTTCATTCTGGTTCCCGATGCGAACGCGTTGGGCGGTCAGCAGTTTCCCGCTCCGTCGGCGCTGGTGTGGGCGGGGGTGGCGAAGGTGCTCTCGCAAGGACTGAGAACTCTTCCATCGAGCGCGGTCATTGCCATGGGAATCGCTTTCCTCGCCGGAGTTATCATCGTGGTGGTAGATCGAATCTTCCCCAAACTTCGCCCCTACACTCCCTCACCGGCGGCCGTGGGAATTGCCATGATGATCCCCGCCTATACGAGTTTCTCGATGTTCCTCGGCGCGGTCGCGGCCTACGTTCTGGAGAAGAAGGCCGTCAAGTGGAACGAAATGTACACCATTCCGATTGCCTCAGGCTGCATTGCGGGTGAAAGCATTGCCGGAGTCGCGCTCGCGGCGCTGGTGGCCTTCGGAGTGCTTGCCTAACGTTATCGCAACAGGATATAACAAGGGCGAACCTGTCGGGTTCGCCCTTTGACTTGGAGAGCAGCTTTTGGCTTCGTCGCGTCCCGCCTCCGGCCCGGAGGGAAGTGATCCATGAACAAAGCCCACGTCTTGGTAGTTGACGACGAAGAAGATATTCTCGAAATCGTTCGCTACAACCTCACTCAAGAGGGCTACCGGGTTACATGCGCGGAGAGCTCCGAGCGAGCGCTGATCGAAATCCGCCGCCATCCCCCGGACGTTCTCATTCTTGATCTCATGCTGCCCGGCGGTCTGGATGGATTGGATCTATGCCGGAAACTCAAGTCGGATGCGGAAACGTCGCAGATTCCGATTATCATGCTCACCGCTCGCGCCGAAGAAGCGGACATGGTAACGGGTCTCGAATTGGGCGCGGATGACTACGTAACGAAGCCGTTCAGTCCGCGGGTGCTCTCGGCCCGAGTGAAGGCCATGCTCCGCCGCCAGCAGGCCGAATCCACGGGAATCCTGCACTTCACCGATCTGGTGATTGATCCGGATCGGCACGCGGTTCACGTGAAAGGCGAGCCGGTCGAACTCACCGCCACCGAGTTTCGTATTCTGAGCGTGCTCGCTCGCCGTCCCGGTTGGGTTTTCTCGCGGGAACGGATCGTGGACGCGACGCAGGGAACCAACGTCGAGGTCACCAGCCGCTCGGTGGACGTTCACATCGTTTCGCTTCGCCGCAAGCTCGGCGAATGCGGCCGCTGCATCGAAACCGTTCGCGGAGTCGGCTATCGCTTTCGGGAGCCGCACGATGAGTAAGCCTCGACTTTCCTGGACATTTTATCCGTATGTCCTTGCCGTCCTCTGCGCATCGCTTCTGGCGGTGGGCGGATTCTCGTCGCATCGCATGTGGTCCATCCGCCTGAAAAACGCAACGGACGACTTGGAGATTCGCGGGCGTCTGCTGCTCGATCAACTCCCCACGCAACTCCTGTCCGTGAGCGGCGACAGCTTAATGAGACTGGCCGACGCGCTGGCGGACCGATCGGGAACGCGGATCACGATTGTGGACAGAAACGGCTTGGTGCTGGCCGACACCCAGCGTCCGCACGGATCGCAGAGCGTGCCGTTCACGCCGGAAGTCCGCGGCGCGCTGAGCGGCGAACGCGGCGTAGCCCGGCGTTACAGCGCGACCGCGCGGGCGGAATTGCTGTATGTGGCGTTGCCGATCCATAGAGATGGCGAGATCGTCGGCGCGCTGCGCGTTTCTCTTCCAATCGAGTGGCTGCGAGCAGATTTTCAGAGTACGAACATTCACATTGCGATCTTTGGACTGGTCATCGCCTTTTCGGCCGCGCTGATCGTGCTTCTGCTGGCCCGTCGCATCGCGCGGCCCCTCGCTCAAATGAAAGCTGGTGCGGAACGGTTTGCGGCGGGTGATTTCTCGACCCGCATCGCCGTCCCCGGCAACGTCGAAATGGGAGGACTCGCGGCGGCGTTGAACGAAATGGCCGAGCATCTCGATGAGAAACTCCGCGCGCTCACGCTCCGCCGCAACGAGCAGGAGGCGATCTTGGTCAGCCTGCGGGAGGGAGTCATCGCGGTGGACGGACGCGAGCGCGTTCTGTTCGTGAATCGTGCGGCGGAGAATCTGCTCGGAATCGAGAACGACCGCGCCGTCGGTCGTCTGCTTACCGAGGTGATTCGCGTAAGTGAACTCCATCTGTTCATCGCCGATATTCTGCGCGGCACAAGCGAGGCCGCCGAAAGCGAAATCCACGTGACCACGGGGACGAATCAGGTTCTGCAGGTGACGGGCACCGAGTTGCGTGACGCTCAGGGAACACGGATCGGACTGCTCGTCGTGCTGAACGACGTCACGAATCTGCGGCGTCTGGAAAACGTTCGACGCGAGTTCGTAGCCAACGTCTCGCATGAGTTGAAGACGCCGGTTACCGCCATCAAGGGTTTTATAGAGACTCTCGAAGAGGGAGCGTGGGAAGATAGCAGCACTGCTCACACCTTCCTTCAGAGAATTTCCCGTAATGCCGACCGGCTCAATTCCATTATCGAGGATCTGCTCACTCTGTCGCGGATCGAGCAGGAAGGTCGGCAGAGCTATCTCCAGTATCCTTTCGCAGGATTGCGGGAAATCGTCGAGGCGGCAATTGCGGGCACCTCTGTGAAAGCGCAGGAGCACAGCATCGGCGTGGGACTTCTGTGCCCCGATGATCTTCGCGTTCGAGCCAACGCCACGCTCATCGAACAGGCCATCGTGAACCTGCTCGACAATGCGATCAAGTACAGCGATCCGGGGAAGATCGTGGACATAGAGGTTGAGCGGGTCGGGAGTGAGGTTTGTGTGCGCGTGCGCGATCACGGCTGTGGAATCGCCGCCGAGCATCTGCCGCGAATCTTCGAGCGCTTCTACCGGGTGGACAAGGCCCGCAGCCGCAAACTGGGCGGTACGGGGCTGGGACTGGCGATTGTCAAGCATATCGTCCAGGCCCACGGCGGGCGAGTGGACGTGGACAGCACTCCCGGCGCGGGAAGCACGTTTAGTGTCTATTTGCCGCTAACGGAGCGGGACACGTAGCGTGAAAGGTATCTCCGTATGTGCGACTGATAGTCATGATATGGACAGTGATATGAAGGAAAACGTACACCGCCGCGTGAGTAACTCCCGCGGCGGTGTTCATTCCCTTCGCCGTTGTCGGTCTCCCATCCCTCTTCCCTCCGTTATCGGTCTCTTGACCGGCAATGGCGCGATGCTCAGTCACACTTGAAACGCGATTTTCCCCCATTTGTCATTCCGGACACCCGCCGCCGTAATCCTATCCACTGCTTGTCGCCGAGGCACCCGACCCGGGTGCCCGGAATTCCTGACTCGGCGGGGCGTCCGGAATCTCGCGCTCGCCCCGATGGTTGCTCTCCCGAGACACCACCAAATGACCTCCATTTTCACGTTTCCTACGGAGAGGACAACCATCCCGAATACCATTTCCCGATTTGCCTGTTCGCCCTAAGACGTTTCTTTTTTACGCCTTAGCGAAAGCGCGGAAATTTCTACGGCGTTGGTGGAAAGACTTGACAAGAGAGGCAGAAAGAAGCATATTAATGACAGAGATGTAGCCTAATAGGATAAGGAGGTAGGGATGAGAGCCATATCGTTGTCATTGCTCGTGATAGTTTTCTTCTTAGACAGCACGAAAGCTCAAGACAGTCTTAACGTCCGCCGAATTGGTTGGTGCGATACCCCCGGGGGTAGTTGGGGCGTAGCGGTCAGCGGCAGTTATGCTTATATGGCGGACATGGGCAGTGGTCTGCGGATCATTGACATCAGCAGTCCTGCCACCCCCACCGAAGTGGGCTTCTATGACACGCAGGGTTATGCCTGGGACGTGGCGGTCAGCGGCAATTATGCTTATGTGTCGGACGAGGCCTACGGGCTGCGGGTATTGAACATTGCGAATCCGGCCGCCCCAACTCAAGTGGGCTTCTATGACACCCCCGGCTATGAGCCTATATCAAAATAACACTTGACGGGGAGGAGCCGATTTCAGTATCTTGCGGGCATCAAGGTTGAGGAGGTTGGATGTTCCGCAAGAGTTGGGTGTTATCGGAGGCGTTTTGGACGC
>JAHJDG010000015.1 GCA_018812265.1 bacterium
CAGCGCATCCAGTTGATGGTTGGCCGCTGAAACCTGCGCCGCGGTCACGTCGCGCTTGGTTCTCGTCTCATCGAGCTGCTGCGCGGTGGCGCTGCCCTGCTCCTGAAGGATCTTGATACGCGACAATGTGACGTCGGCGAGTTTCAGATTCTCTTTGGCTTGCGCGAGAGCATCTTGTGTTACCCGCCGCTGTGCGTGAATGCTGACTCGATTGGCCTCGTTCTGGGCACGCTGAAGCCGAAGAAGCTCCGTGTCGAGTACGATCAGCGTGTCTCCCATGTTGACTTGCTCCCCCAGCGCAGCCCGCACTTCGACAATTCGCCCCGATAGCGTCGCGGCGATGTCCACTTCGGTCGCTTCCAGAGTTCCCGAAGGATTCACGGCGCGCGAGTTTCCGCAACCCGCTATCCAGATCGCGAGAAGCAGCGTGGCTCCGAACGGCGTGCAATTGCTACGAATGTGTTTCGTCATTATCTCACCTGCGAATTGAAATCTTACCTCATGATCCAGCACCCTTCCGGATGCAGGATATGGCTTCACCCCGCTCAGTATCCCGAAGCGTACAGCAGATCCACTTCGGCGATTCGTACGCTCGCACTGGCCGCCGCCAGCTCCATTTCGGCACGGGCCAGGTCATCCTGAGCATCGAGCAGTTCGCTCTCGGTGGCCATTCCTTGCCGCCAGCGACCTTCCACCATTTCCAGTCGCCGCTTCTCAAGACTCACCCGCTCACTCGTCTTGTCGCGGGCGGCCCGCGCTCCGCTGAGCGCATCGCGAGCCATTTGACGACGCGTGATGATGATGCTCTTCAAGTCATCCTGTCTGGCTTCCAAAGCATGTACCGATGCACGCGTCTGTTGCACCTGATACCGCCGTGCGTTCCAATCCCACAGCGTCCAGCTTGCGCTCACGCCGATAACGTAGTAATCCATCCACTCGTTTTGAACGATATCCACGCCCGGCTTGCCGTAATGGTAAGACGCCGACGCCGCGAGCGAAGGTAGGAATGAACCGCGCGTGGCGCGCATCAAGTGACGGCTCTGTTCGATGCGCTCGAAAAGACTCATCATCTCCGCACGGGTCTCAATCTCCTGTTGCTCCAGTGTCTTCTCATCCATCAGATCGAACTCCAGATCGCCGTGGGGTGCGATCTCATCACCGGGTCGTCCGACCCGCACCCCCATTTGGAGACGAGCGGTTTGTGCCGCCAGATCGGCTTGAATCATCGCCGACTCCATTTGTCGAAGAGCGGCCGTCGCAGCCAGGCGATTCTCCTCGCTCTGCCAGCCGACGGTGATAGCCTGCGCGATTTCCTCCACGTGGCGGTTTATGCGGGTCACGGCCTGCCGCGCCGCCGCGGCGCACGCTTCCGCGCCCAACGTTTCAAAGTAGGCTCGCCGGATCTCATGTAGTGCCGTCAGACTGTCGAAGGCATAACCGTGCTCGGTCGAACGCCGGGCGGCGGCATCGGCCCGCCCGCGTTCCAATACGGTTCCTCCCGCAAACAGAGGCGCGCGGGCCGTGACCGCCAGATCATAGATGTTTCCGTCCCCGAATTTCACGGAAGGCATTTGCAGACCGGGAATCGGCAAGGCAATGTTGAGCTGCTGGGTTTCGCTCGTATAGGAATACGCACCGGAAACTCCCAACATCGGCCAGCGAACGGCTTGCGATGCTCTTGCACCGGCCGCAGCGCCCGTCACCGTTTCGCGGCTCACCGCCAAAGTGTGAGAATTGCGCAGCGCTTCGGCAACGCACTTCTCGAGTGTCCACGTCTCCTGGGCCGCCGGGCTATCGCCGAATGCCGCCACAAGCGCGGTTACTATGACTGTGAGTCGAATAAGCCTCATTTCTCCTCCCCGGCCACACCGTACTTAAGAACGGAGACAACCGTTTCCGACCATTCTTTCCATATCGCATCATCGGCCAAATCGCGTCCGAACAGGTCGCGTTGAATCGGCTGCATGACCAGCGTCCCGAACATGATGGACATGATACATTCGCGTACCGGATTCGGCGGCATTTTCCGCAGTCCACCCGAAGCGACTCCCGCTTCATACACCATCGCGAAGACCTCCACCAGACCCAAGGGACCCGATTCGCCAAGTAGGCGGAATGCCACAATCAGATGTTTCCCGCCGTCGGCAAGCTCTCTACGCAGCAGCGCCGCCCACGGCGGATCCTTGCGCATAACCGCGAGAATTCGAATCGGGATCGTGGGAAGAATCTCCGCCGGTTCAGAGGAAAAGTCTATCGCCCCGAAAACGATCTGGCGAAACCGCAAGAATTCTCCCGCCAGCACCCGCACGTAAAGCCGTTCCTTGCTGCGAAAGTAGTAATGGATCATCGCCAGATTCACGCCCGCTTCATCGGCGATAGCGCGGGTGCTCGTTCCCGTCAGTCCGCGCTCGGCAAACAATCGGCTGGCGGCAGTCAGTATCCGCCCCCGCGGGCTTTCGGGATCCGGTTCCCGCAGCTCGGGCGGCACGTCCTTGATCCGCCGCTCAAGAGCAAGTCTATCCTGACTCGCGTCCGCCGGATTGGCCTTTCCTGATTGTCTGGTCGAACGTTTCATTGGTTGGTCGTTTGATTAAGTCAAACGACAATATAATAAATAATCGGGCGGTTGTCAAGTCTTGCTGGTAAGACTTTGTGAAATATTGCTTTATGTATGAGATTAAACCTTCCCGAGTCCATCGGGTCAAACAGGCGAACTTCAACAACAACGTTCAATTCAAGAAAATTGGAGATATCCAATGACCCGCATGACCACCGCCCTCGCTATCATCGTTGCCCTGGCTTTCACGACATCCGACCTTGCCTTTGCGGGACGGGGACACGGACCCGGGGACGGTACCGGCCGGCGCGCACCGCGCGGTGAGCGACTCTACGACGTGAACACCATTCAAACGATTCAAGGCCAAGTCACCAACGTAGACACCTGGAGCGGACCGCGTAGCCGCTATCAGGGCGTCCACCTGATGGTAAAGACCGAAAACGAAACGCTGTCCGTCCACCTCGGTCCGGATTGGTTCGTGAAGGATCAACCGATCCAGATCAAGACCGGAGATCAAGTGACCATTACCGGTTCGCGGATCACCTACGGAGGAAAGTCCGCCCTGGTAGCCGCGGAAGTCACGCGCGGCGGCGAGACCCTCAAACTGCGCGACAATACCGGCCGCCCTCGCTGGGCTGGACAGGGCGGTGGGAGACGAGCCGACTAAGAGAGCTATCCCAACACCCATCCAGCAAACTACCGAAGGAGGCACGAACATGATTCGCACGAAAGCCATGCTACCCGTATTCCTCGTTCTCAGCCTGGCCTTTCTTTGGGCCGGTTGCAGTGAGGAAGGCGGAACCAGCGGAGTGAACGGGTCGAGCATGACCGATGAACTGGCTCTTCAGCAGCTTATACTGCAAGACGGGGAAATCGAAGGACTCGACGCGTGGGGAGGCGACGAAAATGCGCTCGGCGGAGGCGGACTCGATGAACCGATTGAACCCATCGGCTGGCATCGTTGGGGTCGTCCCCACGTCAACAGCGTGCGCGTGGAGATTCACGGTGACACCTTTGCCGTCATCACCCGCTTTGCAGCTCTGAACGGAGGGCTGCGCGTCATCACCGAGCGCACCGATTCCTCCTTCATCTACTACGACAAACCGATGTTTAACCGGCTGGTGCGGGTGGCTCACGCGGTGCGCGTGGGGCATGGCCCTGATCCTCTGCGCAACTGGAGAATCGTAGCCGTTTCGCCGGAAGATATGATGTCGGTCGAGCCTAATCCGCACACGGTGTGGCCGGTATTCGCCGATTTCTTCCGCCGCGTGGGCGATGAGCTCATGCCCATCATGCACATTCGGGATCCGCTGCACACGTTCTTCCCGCGCGATCATCTGCCGCTGCTTCATCCCGGGGATGAACTGATCGTTCGCACGGCGATCAACCGGCCGGGGCCGGTGGTGGCGGTGTTCCATCCCTGCGTGAGACCGGATCGGCCGCACCTTCGTCTGCCGCTGCGTGACGACGGAATGTTCCCCGACGAGATCGCTGGAGACGGAGTGTTCGCCGCGTCGTTCCTGATCGAAGACCATCACGGAGTGTTCCTGGCGGCGGTGGATTTCATCGAGGGCGGAACCATTCACGATTCGGAAATGCCCTACGACGCGGGCGGCTGGGCCGTGCCGTACAGGGTGGCCGAGGAGATGTAGGAAGGACTAACGCGGATTCCGACAGGAGTCACAGACCCTGCTCGGCGAAAATGTATAACAGTAGGGGCGGCTCGTTGTGGCCGCCCCTACTGTTCTACGCCTGCAGATTGGGACTATGCGATCCAGCCGAGCGCGCCCATGAGCGTAATGAAAATTCCCATGAGGCTCTCACCGGCGATTACTCCCGACGCGGAGGGGATGATGAACTTCTCGCCGAGTACGGGTCGTACCTTCATGAAGACTGCCGCGATCACGCCACCCAAGAACATCGAGAATACATTGTAGAACGGTATTACAAACGAAAGCCCGAGGCCCATCGCCGACGGCATAAACTTGCGATATTTGGGAAGCAGCCTTTCCAGCGCGGGAATCAGAATTCCCACGAGGCCGCCGATGATCAGAGCAATTCGCGCGGTGGGATGCAGCGACGCGAAACCGTGCGAGAGCAGCAGCGCCACCGACGCCCACACCTGCGCGGCGGGAGCGGGAAACTTGTCCGAGCCGAGCACCGACACGTCGGGAACGATCAGATAGAACGCCGGAACAACCACGATGGTGCCGATGAAGATTCCCGAAAACTGGGCGAGGAATTGCCGCCGCGCGTTGGCTCCGAGGACGTAACCGCTCTTGAGATCGGTCAGAAGATCCGAAGCAGAATCGGCCACGCCGGCCGTGATGCAAGCCGTCATCAGGTTGGTGTTCATTTGTCGCGGAGCAATCGCACCGTAGATGAGCTGGGTGATCTTGCCCATTGCTCCCACCGGCGTGGTGTCGGTTTCGCCGCAGGCTCGGCAGGCCACGAGGGCGAGGAAGAACGACAGGAACACCGCAAGGAGTCCCATCCATACCGGAATGTTGAAGAAGATCGCGGCAATCGCCACGACTCCAATCGTTCCCACGAGCATTCCACTGGCGAACCATGAGCCGGGAACCTCCACTCGTTCGAGCGGATCATCTATCGCCTTCTTCTTGCGGCTGAACACTCGCCGAAGTCCCGAGAACGCGCGCAATACGGTCTGCCACTGCAATGCGAAACTGAGCAGTCCACTGGTGACCATGCAGGCCGCGCCGCCCCACAGACTCCACGACACGATATTGCGATAGCCGCCCGGCTGCTGATCGTCCGCGCTGCCCGGTTCGAGCGCGAGAACTGCACAGGCGCTTCCCGCGCCGTTGACGTTCTCGGGCAGTTCGAGAATCGCCTGATAATGAATCGCCTTCGGCGCGGAGATTTCCAAACGATTTTTGAGGTACGCCTGCTGCGGCTCGCCGAACTCAAGCTTGCCGTGAAACGGATTGGGCTCGCCGCCGGGAAGTGTGGGAGTGTTCAGCTCGGTAGTCAGCGCCGCCATCGAAGCATAGGTTTGCGTTTCGGGCCACACATAGCGCATCCGCTGTGTTTCCGCTCCCTGCTCGATGCGTGGTCCCATCGTCGCCTCGGTGAGTACGAGTTCCAGTGAATTGCCGGCCGGAATCGTCAGCGGAAATTCGAGAACCTGCTTGCTCTGAATATGCGGCGCGGGATGTTCGATGACTTTCTGCTGGATCATCGCCGGAGCCAAAACTCCCCAATTGAGGACACCGCCGATCATTAAACTCACGCACACCTTGAGACCCATGATCGCGCCCGCCGCCACCAGAATTGCGCTGGCTTCGAACGAAATCGTGTACATCGCCAGCCGCGATCCGAACCAACTGTAGAGCTGGGGAATGAGGGCGAACCAGTCGCGCACGGTGGCGATGATGATTCCGAAAGCGCCCCATGCGAACAGAGCTTTGGCCGCACCCGTTCCCTCCTCGGCTTTGTCACCGTGCAGACTCTTGAGCGTTTCAGCGGCGGCGATGCCCGAGGGAAACTTGAGTTGCTCGATGTTGATCATCTGCCGCTTCATCGGAATCGCCATCGTCACGCCCAGCACCGCGAGGAAAAACACCCATGCCGTCAGCAGACCGTAGCCGATGTGAACGCCGTTGACGAGCAGGTACGCCGCAATCGCCGAGACAATCGTTCCACCCGTCGAGTAACCCGCCGACGAGGCGGTGGACTGCATCGCATTGTTCTCAAGGATGGACATGTCCGTCTTGAACCAGCGCGGCATGATCTTGCGCAACGATTTCCAGATGGTGAAACTGAGAATGCAGGCGGTGATGGCTACGCCCAATCCCCAACCGGTCTTGAGACCGATGTAGAGATTGGACAGAGACATGAAGGCTCCGAGGAAGGAGCCCATGATGACGGCGCGGAGCGTGAGCTGCGGCATGTCGTCGCCGCGATACACGTTCTTGAACCATTCGCGTTCGAGTTGTTCGGGAGTCTTCGGCTTGGGGTCGCTCATGGGAGGGATGGTATAGATGTGAAAGAAGGTGTATTGCTGTTGGAGACGGGTAAAGAGCGGTGGGACAAGTTGATCGAGAGATCAGCAATGCGGCGGTGAGAATGCCGCGCAAAAGAAATTGCGCATATCCATGCGGCGCTACGGGAGAGAATGCGTACGAAGTGCGGCGCTACGGGAAAGCATGCGTACGCAGTGCGGCACTACGGGAAAGCATGCGCACGCAGCGCGGCGCTACGAAAGAAAAATCGCGCACTGCCGTGCGGCACTACCCAAGATTTCATCGTTCATCCTTCATCCCTCATCCTTTCTTCGACCCGCAAGCGGAGGGAGAAAGAAGATCAGCTCTCTTTTACGGCGGCCAACAGATCGAGAAAGGCTTTTTTACCGTCGGCGAAGAACATGAGCGCGTTGTCCATCGCAAACAGCGGATTGGGGATGCCGGCAAAACCGGGACTCAGGCTGCGTTTGATGACGACCACCGTGCGCGCGCGATCCACCTCGATAATCGGCATGCCGCCGATGACGGACTTGGGATCGGTTTTCGCGACCGGATTCACCACATCATTGGCTCCCACCACCACGGCCACGTCTATCTGATCCATTTCCCCGTTGACTTCGTCCATCTCCTTCAGTTTGTCATAGGGGACGTCGGCCTCGGCCAGAAGCACGTTCATGTGGCCCGGCATGCGGCCCGCCACGGGATGAATCCCGAAAATCACTTCGGTACCGCGGGCTTCAAGGAGATTGGCCAGATCGCGAACCACATGTTGCGCTTGCGAGACGGCCAGTCCGTAGCCGGGAACGATCAACACTCGCTGAGCCGCTTCAAACAACATGGCCACTTCCTCGGCGGTCGTGGATTTGATCCGGCCCGCATAGACGGAGTCAGCCGACGGACCGGCTACACTGGGGCCGATCGCTCCCACCAGAACGTTTATCAGCGAGCGATTCATCGCCTTGCACATGATGTTGGTGAGAATGATTCCCGAAGCTCCCACCAGTGAACCGGCAATGATAAGCACGTTGTTCTCAATCACGAAGCCGGTGGCCGCGGCGGCGATGCCGGAATAAGAATTCAAGAGACAGATCAGCACCGGCATATCGGCGCCGCCGACCGGAATCGCAAACAGAATTCCCAGCACGGACGCAATCGCCACGAGAATCCAGTAGTAGACGGCATTCTCGGGGAAGAGAACGAGCAGCACTCCCACCGCAACGCCCGCCGCCAGCACGATGAAGTTCACCGTTTGTTGAGCCGGGAAATGAATAGGATTACCCTTCAGCACGAACTCCTGCAGCTTGTCGAAAGCGATCAGACTTCCCCAGAACGTCACTCCGCCGATCAGCCCAGAGGCGGCGACGGCGATGGTGAACTGATGGGTGAATTGGCCGCGCGTCATGAGCTCGACTCCCGCCACCAGCAGCGAAGCCGCTCCGCCGAAGCCGTTTAGAAGCGCGACCATCTGCGGCATGGCGGTCATGCGGATGCGCAGGGCGAGCAAGGCTCCGATTCCCGATCCTACCACCACGCCGATGAGGATCAGCCGGAAGTCAAGGATGTGCTGATCGAACAGCGTGACGATGATGGCAATGGCCATGCCCACCGCGCTGAGCAGATTGCCGCGAACGGCGGTGCGGGGATGCGTCAGCAGCTTGATGCCGAAGACGAAGAGCGCCGCCGCCAGAAGGTATATGAAATTAATGGCGTTCAGACTCATATCACTTGCTCTTCTTGAAAGACTTCAGCATTCGGTGCGTCACCAGATATCCGCCCACGACGTTAATCATGGCGAAGATCACGGCGCACATGCCCAAGATCGCCGCCAATCCCCGGAAGCCGCTGCCCGCCGCAACGAGGGATCCGATGATGGTGATGCCGGAAATCGCATTCGATCCCGACATGAGCGGCGTGTGGAGGAGGGGCGGTACTTTGGTGATGATCTCGAAACCCAGCAGCGTGGCCAACACGAAGACCGTCAATGCGAGCACCAATTCCATATTCTATCCTCTCCGGACTCGTCTTTTCAATTGAGAAGTTCCCGCACCCGCGTGTTCACCACGTCGCCGTTGCGCGTGACGAGCGTTTCGCGGATGATTTCATCTTCCATGTTCAGTTCGAGCTTGCCGTCCTTAACCATGCTCAGTAGGAACGTCGTTATGTTCTTGGAGTACATCTGGCTTGCGTGATAGGCAACCGACGAAGGGAGATTCAGCGGTCCGAGGATGCTCACGCGATCGTGCAGGACCGTCTCGCCCGGTTCGGTTAGCTCGCAGTTGCCGCCCTGTTCGGCGGCCAGATCCACGATCACCGATCCCGGCGGCATCGCTTCCACCATCGCTTTAGTGACCAGAACGGGAGCCTTCTTGCCCGGAACGGCAGCGGTGGTGATGACAATGTCGCTCTTGGCAATAACGCTGTGCATGAGTTCCCGCTGCCTCGCATAGAACTCTTCCCCCATCGCTTTCGCGTAGCCGCCGGAATCCGCCGATTCTTCGGTCTCCAGCTCCAGTTCGACGAACTTGGCGCCGAGACTCTGAACCTCTTCCTTCACTGCCGGACGAATGTCATAGGCATGAACCACCGCTCCCAACCGCTTGGCGGTGGCAATGGCCTGCAATCCGGCCACGCCCGCGCCGATTATGAACACACGCGCCGGAGTGACCGTTCCCGCCGCCGTCATGAACATCGGGAGAAAGCGTGGCAACGCCTCCGCCGCCAGCAGCACGGCTTTGTAGCCCGCACACATGGCCATCGAGGATAGCACATCCATGCTCTGCGCTCTCGTAATTCGCGGCAAGAGTTCCAGAGCAAAGGTCGTTGCACCACGACCAGCAATCTCCTTCATCAGGCCGGGATTACCCAGCGGGTTCATCAGCCCGATTACAGCCTGCCCCTTGCGCAGGAGAGCGATGTCGGCCTCGCGAACCGTGGGCGCTGCCGCAAACATTCCGGTCTGCAAGAGAACATCGGCCTTGTAGAACACCTCCTCGCGACTGGCCAGCACTTTAGCGCCCTTTTGAATGAAGAGCGTGTCCGGGTATTCGGCGTCTGTGCCCGCCCCCGCCTGCACAATCACCTCCAAGCCCTTTTTCACAAGCTGGGCGGTCGTATCGGGGACAAGAGCCACGCGGCGGTCACCCGGTGCGCGTTCGGTGGGGACTCCAATGATCATGGGTCTATTCTGGCAAGTACTTTGTGTTCAAGTAGTTATTGTGGAATGGTGGCAGTGGGAATCTCACGAAAGGACATCCAACCGGCATTTTATACTTGTTTGTCCGGCATTCGGTTCCTCGCCGACAAGCCTATCAAAATATCCCCTATCCCCTCGGAGAGACGACGGGGCGATTCAGCTCGAGCGCGGCACCTCGCGGAGCGTGTCTCGCAGGTTCTCGATCACACTGTCAATCTGCTGAGTGGGAAAGACTCCTCCCGCCTCGAACACCTGGCGATGAGTCTCCAGAGCCTCCACGACCTCGCCGAAGGTGCGTGGTACGCGGGTCGCGTCGTCGTGGACATCGGGAGTCGCGTCAATGGCCGTGTGAGCCACCCGCTCATCAAGGTCAACCATGTTTTTTCCCGCAATCATCGCCTGCGCGATTCCAGCCAGAAGTAGATAGGGATGAGCCGACCCGTCGGGCAGGCGGTACTCGATGGTCTCGGCGCACACCGGACGGCCCTTCGCATCGCGCGGAACAATCGGCAATCGCACGAGAGCTTTGCGGTTGTAGCGACCCCACGTCACGGTATTGGGAGCTTCCTTGCCCTGCATGAGTCTGACGAAAGACTCACGGCTGCGATTGCCGAATGCCATCAGGACTCCGCCGTATTGCACGAGTCCGCCGATCAGCCACTTGGAAACGGCGCGCAGTTGCCCCTTGCTATCGTGCACGCTCTGATACTTACCGCCGGTTTGCAGAGCAAGGTGAAAATGCATCCCGTTTCCGGCGTGGCCCGGTTTCACGATCGGATCGAAACTACAGCGCATTCCATGTTGTACGGCCAGATTGCGCAGCACCCAATGCGTGAGAACCACACTCTCGGCGGCCCGCGGAAGCGGCTGAAGTTGCATCTCCACTTCATGCTGTTCCCAAATCCAGTGGTCACCGCCGTCAGGAGGAATGTAGCCGACTTCGCTGTGTCCGTACTTGATGGGAACTCCCATATCCGCCAGCGTGGATAGCGCCTGCCGCCGCAGTTTCTCGCCGAACACAAACGGAGCCGTCGCGTGGTAGCCGCGATCGTACGTGCCATGCGTATCTCCGTCTCCCGTCAATCTTCCCACGAAGTATTCGACCTCGCCCAGCCCATGGAGGTCCACGCCGGTCTCGTGTTTCAAGCGCTCATAGGCCAGATTCAAGACGGTATCCGGCGAGACCGGCAGCGGCTTGCCGTCGCGACCCAGATGACCGCACAATACGGCCAGCGTCGGCTCGGCCGCGAAGGGATCGAGGAAAGCCGTCTGCGGACGCGCGTGCAATATGATGTCCGATGCTCCCGCTGAGATGCCGAGTCCGGCGAAAATGCTGCTGCCGTCTCCTCGCTCGCCGGCGGAGAGAATGTCACGCAGATGCTGCGCGCTCTGCGGCACGAAATCCAGCGTCTTCAGCCAGCCGTCGCCGCCCACGTGCATCAGACTGACCACGCGAATGTTCTGATCGCGTACGACGGCCACCAGATCGTCAATGGTCCAAGCGGAATTGGATTTGCGGAGTAGTCCCGCCAGCTTGCCCGAAAGCTGACCTGCGTCCTTGGATTTGGTGCGGGCGGCCGAGCGATTGGTTCGAGTGGTTTTCATGGTGTGTCTCTGAGTGGGCGATATTCACAAACGAGTGAAGGACGGAAAGAATGATATTCGTTTCGTATGGAGGACGTGTCAAGCACTCTATGTATCCACGCGCCTTCCCACGATACGCAGCCAGGCCCACGTCACGGCCAGGCCGGCGGCCATGCAGATCCACGGCGACACGCCCCAGCCGCCGGGAAGGTAGCCGGTGAGCGTGGCGATAATTCCGCCCGCGAGCGCATACGGCATCTGCGTTCGCACGTGATCCACGTGGTCGCAAGCCGAACACATCGAAGAGAGAATCGTGGTGTCGGAAATGGGCGAACAATGATCGCCGAAGATCGAACCGGTTAACACCGCCGCGATGGTTCCGAGGTGCGCAACGTGGGGAGTGAAGTGCCCGCCTGTAACATCGCCGCCGATCATCTGATGCGCCGCCGGGACGGCAATCGGCATGAGAATCGCCATGGTTCCCCACGACGTGCCGGTGGCAAACGAGATCACCGCCGCCGTCACGAACACTACCGCGGGCAAAAGATGCGGCGACAACACCGGCTCGATCGCCCGCACCACGAAGACCGCCGTTCCCATGTCCTTGCACACCTGACCAAGCGACCAGGCCAGAATGAGAATAATGACCGCGATGTTCATGGACTGCACGCCGGACAGAAAAGCGTCCATCACGCCCTGCACGCTCAAGCGCCGGGTGATGAGCGGAAACAGCGCGGCGGTCACGACGGCGGCCATCGAAGCCCAGAGCAGCGTGCGAAACGGTGAAGCCGCGCCGATGATCTGATAGAGCGGAGCGCTCGTACCCAGCGACTTCGAGCCGTCATACCACAGTCCGATGAGAGCGACCAGAATGAACGCGACCACCGGAATCCACGCAAAATGGGCGGGCGCGGGAGTTCCTTCGGGACGGTCGCGCTCGAGGCGGTCGAAATCGGCCAAAGGCGTGGCTCCCTCGCGGAGCAGAAGCCCGGTGGAACGCGCGCGGGTCTCCGCCTTCCACATGGCTCCCACGTCGCGGCGCATGATCGCAACCATCGCCACCAGCGCGAGTGCAATAATCGCATAGAAGCGATACGGGAGAGTCTGTACGAACACCCAATAGGCGTTGGCTTCGACGCCGATGGCGCGGAAGGCATCGGAAATCAGTCCGATCTCGAAGCCGATCCACGTCGAGATTACCGCCAGCGATGCGACCGGCGCGGCGGTGGAATCCACGATGTAGGCGAGCTTTTCGCGCGAGATTCGCAGGCGGTCGGTGAGCGGCCGCATCGAAGGGCCGACCACCAGACTATTCGCGTAGTCGTCAAAGAACATCACAAGACCCATCGTCCAGCCGGCCAACTGGGTGGAGCGCGTCGTGCGGCACCAATTCGTGAGCCGAAGCACCAGTCCGGCCGTGCCGCCCGACCGCGAAATGATTCCCACCATTCCCCCCAGCAGCAGGCTGAATAACACCACCGCCACGTGATCGGCGTCGGCCAGCGCGCCCACGACGTAGGTATCCACGGTGCGCAGGAGTCCGGTCAGGGCGTTGCCTTCCATAAGCGCTGCGCCCAGCCAGACTCCACAGAGCAACGAGATGAGCACTTGCCGAAGAAGCAACGCGAGACCGATCGCCACCACCGGCGGCAGAATGGAAATCCATCCCGCCGTCACGGATTCACCCGTGGCTTGCGCGAACGCGGACGCGCCGGGCAGGAAAACGAACAACGTAATGATCTTGAACCAGAGAAACTTCACAGGCGATGACTCTCCCCCCGCTTCGCGGGGGGATTCAAGGGGGGCTTTACTCGCCCTCAAGAACTTCTTCCAGCATCTCGCGCTGCCACCTCGGCCAGGTGCACATGATTTCGTAGGACGCTTTACGGGGCACGAACACCCAAATCGGCACGTCGGTCTCGGCCATGGCCGTCACGATAGCAGCAAATTCCGGATCAATTTCCAAATCCAATTTCCGTTGCACGTGCATGAGCAGCACGGCAGCGAAGCGAAACTCCGGAAGTTCCTGCACCACTTCTTTCAGTGTGTCCACCACGCTCGCCGCTTGGTATTTCTCGAACATCAGCCACGCCCGCATTGTTCGCACTTCAGGATCCGTGGGAGCGAGCAGTTCCGCCTCGGTGATTTGCGCGTCGGCCACGTCCAATCTGTTCGCTCGAATCAGAAACCTCGCGTACGCGAGTCGCAATTCGACCACACCGGATCGTCGGGCGATCGCCTCGCGAAAGGCGCTGTCGGCCGCTTCCACGTTGCCCGCGTCGCCGAGAACCACACCCAAGCCCCACAATCCGCCCGGATCGTCGCGCACTTCCCTGAGGATCGCGCGATAGTGCTCGGCCGCTTCTCCGTATCGTCCCGCGTGCCACAGATAGCGGCCCAGTTCGCGGCGAACTCGCTTGCGTTCCGTGGAATCCGCACGTGCCAGACCTTGCCCAAGAATCTTGATACATTCTTCGGCATCGCCGTTCGTGCAGAACCGCGCCTCCGCCGAACGGACGTAGGATTCCGCCTTGTTCGGGTACGACGAGATCATGGCATCCGCGTTGCCGGTGGCCAATTTATCCTCGTCGCGCAGCGAATGAACGTGCGAGAGCGTACTCAGTGCGCGTTCGGCGAGCGGGTCTCGCGCGCGCGCCCGCTCCGCGAATTCAAGAGCGCGCTCAAGTTCCTGCTTCTCCTGCTCGTTGTCTGAAGCGTTGCAAAGTCCGATTGCATAGCAGGCTTCGAGATTCGGCGCCCGCAGATAGTACTCCACGGTTTCCAGCAGCCGCGGATCTCGCTCTAAAAGCCGCTCGCGCACGATGTCCCGCGTGTCATATTCATCGCGGCGCGGCGTGTAATACGCGTTGGCGCCTTCCGCGAAATACTCCCACACGCTGGCCTGCTGATATTGGCTCATGAACGTGACGGTATCGCCGTCCTCGCGCGCCCGCGCGGCATGGAACGCGTCGGCAATTCGCTGCAAATCATCGGGCGGGAATACACCATGCACCTGATGCGTCAGTTCGTGGAGAACCGTGTTATATCCGAAATAGATGGAGCGTTCGACGTCCTCGACACCGGTCACGGTCGTGAATCCGCCGCACCCGCGCACGTCATCCCACAGCCGCGAGTCGTATTCGATGCGCTGATCGCGGATCGTTTCAAGACCGGGACACTCCGAAAGCAGTTCGTGAAGCGGCTTGATGTAGTGGCCACTGCCGCTCTCGACCAGCACCGGCAGGTAGGTTTTCCACGGCTGAACCGAAAGCGCGACCTGTTTCTGGTGACGCGGCGAAAGGCTGTGCCAATTGAGAATATACTCTTCGATGCGCGGCACCTTCGGCGTCGGCGTAGCCGCAAAGATCGCCTCGGCCCGCGCTCGGTGAACGCTCTGCCGCATTCGCATCCCTTCGAGAGCCTTGGCCAGTCCGGCGTGCGCGCGGCCGTATTCGGGATAGTACCGGAGCGCCACCCGGAATCCTTCCGCCGCGTCGTCCATTCGCCCCTGTACCCAGTCAATCGAGGCCAGCAGCGTCCACGGCTTCACGCCGGTCGGAAACGACATGGCCACCGCGACGATCAGCGCAACCTGCCGCGCCTCGTCGAGCTTGCCTTGCGCGTACAAATCGAGGGCAGGCTGCAATGCTTCGATGGCGTTGGAATCGGCGACGGCGAGCGGGTACTTCTCGGCGAGCTGCGTGTAGTTCAGGCGGGTGAAGCCGTTGCCGAGAAAGTAATGAGCTTTCTCGTGCCGCTCGTCCCAATTCAGGATCGCTTCGAACACGTCAATCGCTTCCGACGTTCGTCCCAAGAAGATCAGGGAATAGCCTACGTCGAACAGGACGTCGGAATCGAGGGTATGTTCATTGAACAGAAGGCTCAACGTATCGAGCGATTCCTGAAAACGATTCTGCTTCTGATACACCCTTCCGATTCCGTGAATCGCATCATCGGCGCGCGAGTTCACAACATCCGTCCAGAAGCGTTCATACCCTCCCACTTCGAGCGTATCCTTCTCCGGCAAGTGAACTCTTCCAAAGCAAGCCAGCGCACTGTCGTAGTCAAGCAGCCGGTACATGAGCTCGCCGCGCACCGTCCACGCCACGCCATCGAAAGGATTGTACGCGAGATCAATCTGCGTCAGGGAATCCACCGCCCGCAGATCGTCGCGTATGAAGAGCCACTTGTAACGTAGTTCGCGCGCGTCGGCCGTGGTGTCCGCTCCGATTCGAGCCAGCGCAGCCAGCAACCCGTCCACTTCGCCGAAGCGATAGGCGGTCAGCGCACTGTCCAATTTGAGGATCAGACTGTCTGTGGGCGAAAGCACGGGTGTCAAACCCAGCGCAATCTGGTCCCCGCGACGGTGCTCGATTTGATCGCGGATGACGTTCGCGAACTGCGCATAATTGACATCCCGCGCAAACGCACAGCACGCGAAGGCGAGAATCACAATCCCGATAGTGCCAAGTTGTCTCACACCCAACTTACTCCCAGAATAAGCAGAATCGCCACCACCACCATCATCAGCCCTTCGCCCGCGATCAGACCCGACGCCAGCGACGGGCCGTATTTGTCCACGGCTTCCGCGTCTTTGCGATTGTAGAGCCAGGTGATGAACGCGCCCAACCACATCGAAATCGAGTAATACGCGGGAACCATGAACGCGATTCCCAGCGCAATCGGCGAGGGCAGCCACTTGCCGACTTTCTTGTTGAACTTGCCGATGATGGGAATGGCCACGCCGACAATCGCGCCGATCAGTGAAGCGCCGATCGCACCTGACGGCAGCGACGAGAGACCTTTCGCCAGCAGCTCGGCCATCGCGAACCACGCGATTACCGCCGGACCCGAGAACTGATCGCCGGGAATCGTGTAGGCCGCCGTCAAGAGCCGATAGACCGCCGCCGCCGTGAACACACCGGTGATGACGCCGATGAGCTGCGTGATGACCTGCCGGCGGATCGAGACCTTCAGCATGTAGCCCGCCTTGAGATCGTGCATGAGGTCGCCGGCCTGACTCGCTCCCGCCGCGGTGATTCCCGCCGTCATGAGATTGGTGGGAATGTATCCCGGATGCAGCGCGCCGTAAACCACCTGTGTGATCTTGCCCATCGCGCCGACCGGATTGATATCGGTTTCGCCCGTCGCTCGCACCGCAATCGAGGCGATGAAAAACGAGAGCACCACCGCGAGGATGGCCATCCAGATCGGAATTCCGAAATAGAGATGCGCGAGCGTGGTCGTCAGCGCGGTCGCCGCCACCATGCCCACCGCCCACCACTTCATGGGGAACGGATCGGGCGCGTCATCCAGATCTTCCTCGACTACGGCGGTTTCGGCTTTTTTACCTCTGAGGATTTTCATAAACGATTTGAAGGTGTTGCCGATGACCTGATACTGCAAACCCAGACTGGCAAATCCGGCCGCCACCATGCAGGCTACGCCGGGCCACAGCACGAATTTGAAAGCGTTCTTGTACACTTCTCTGTCGGTGGTGAACTCCACGATCCCCATATCGAACAGCGTGGGCGCGATAATTCCCCACGCGAGAATGGCACCGGCGAAGAGCGACCATCCGACTTTCGGGCCGATGAGAATTCCCGCGCCCAGCATCATCGGCGACGCGTTGATCCCGATGCGCAGCGCGGCCACGGCAATTCCGAGAATCGTCACGCTCGCCAGACCGACATCGTCGAGCGAGATATCTTCAAACTTTCCGATCCCCAGCGGCTTGATGTTGTAGAGTAGTTTGAGAGAAGCGGCGATGACGCCCGCCCAGAGCAGGATCTTGGCTTTCTTGAGCGCTTCCGCGCCCGAAGCGTACATGGCCTTGATCGTTTCACCGGCGGCCATACCGGTTGGATAGCGGAGTTTCTCGCGCACCACCATTTGCTTGCGCAGCGGCACGGCGAAGAACACTCCGAGGAACGCAATCGAAATCGCCCAGATGACGAGCTGCTCGTAGCTGAGCAGGCTTTTTCCCTGCTGCTGGAGGTACATTTCGAACGCGGGAATGCAGGCCACTAATCCACCCGCCGAGGCCATCGTTCCCGCCGAGCTTCCGGCCGTGGCGGTGATGAGATTTTCTTTCGCGCCGTAGGGACGCTTCAGAACTCCACTCAGGCTCTTGAACAGTGCGAACGAAATCACCGCCGCGGTAATGGAAGCGCCGAACGTCCAGCCGATCTTAAGTCCGATGCAGATATTGCTGGCACCGATCAGCGAGCCGACGATGAGGCCCGAGAGCACCGCGCGTAAAGTGAGTTCGGAAAATTGCGGTTCCGCTTGTACTGGTGTCTTGGGAGGCGTGGAGGCAACTGCCATGAGGTTTCATCCCGTAGTTGTATGCGAAGAAAAAGTGAAAATCTGAAAAGCGAGCCTGTTTTTCCCTCCACTGTGTGTGGGGGGATCAAGGGGGGCTTCTTCGCCGTTGTCGTCCTGAACGTAGTGAAGGACCTCAGCTTACTTGCCGGGCTTGGATTGCTTGGGCCGAGCACGGGGGCTGAGATTCTTCACTTCGTTCAGAATGACATGATGGTGGTGTCGGCTGCATGTGCGGTGTCGGCTGCTTGCAGCCGACCCGCAAGACCGCACTGCCGTGCGCGGCTACGGATGGGCACGACGTGTCGTGCCCCTACAAATCGAGGTCTTCGGTGCGCGGGCCTTTTTTGCGGACTTTCGTCGCCTTCTTAAACGTCGCATCCCCGGCGGGCATGAAGGCTGTGCGCGGCAAGTCAAGCTGCTTACCTGCGAGAAGCTCCTCGATGGTCACGATCTGCAAACGCGGATGCTTGGTATCCAGCCAGTCGCTGTGATAGAATCCCGCGTCGGCGGCTTCCTTCTTCATCGGTTTGGTCGGCTCTTCGAGCGTGATGAAAACTCCCACGGCGGCTTTCTCGCGCTCGATGACGCCGCGTAGATCTCTCACCTGCGGAGCACTCACGTGTCCGCCCTTCACGGAGAAGATCACCTGCTCGGTGTGGCGATCTTTGCCGTCAATGAAATAGCGGCGGCCGTCAATGCCCTGATCCGCCCCCTTTTTCTGTTCAACCGGCCGCGCGTCCACCAGACCAAGCGCCCACCACTGGAATTGATATTTATCTTTGTCGGCCAGTTCGCGCGCGTCGTCGAGCGCGACCGGTTCCCCAATCACCCGATATGTAGGGGCGGAAGGCGTTCCGCCCGTTTCAGAAGGCGTTCCGTCCGTTTCGGAAGGTACTCCGCCCGTTTCAGAAGGTACTCCGCCCGTTTTGGTTCGTGGTTTACCTGTGGGCGCATCGCCATGCGCCCCTACACCCGCTGCATCAAACTGATCCTTCAGCCGCTTCTTGATGAGCGTAATCGCGAGGTGCGTGATGTCAATGCCGATCCAGCGGCGGTTCAGTCTCTGCGCCACCGCCACCGCAGTGCCGCAGCCGCAAAACGGATCGAGCACCACGTCCCCCTCGTTGGAGCACATTTCAATAATACGTTCCAATAGCTCTTCGGGCTTTTGGGTAGGATAACCCATCCGTTCAGCATCGCTTGCCTGAAGGTTCCCTATATCGTCCCAAAGCGACTGAACGGCTACCCCTTTCCCTTCATCAAGGTAGTATTTTCTATGGGGGACGGTACCAGGCTTTGTCTGCACAACTAAATCACGTGAGATTAAGTCATTCATTTTTTCTCGCGAATATCGCCAATATCTCGTAATGCCCATGACTTCATACTTGGGATTCCCTTTTGCTGCTCCACCAGGCCCAATCATACTTACAAGTCTGTAACGACGGCCTGTCATGGGCTCGATATGCTTATACATTGAGTCGACATAGGTAGCGGTGTAAGGTTTGAATGGTTGCTTAAAAAGATAGTCATCGGTTTTTGAGTAGAATAGAATTGAATCGGTTTGCTGTCCTAGAAGCTTACTTCCTTGGCCGAAATTGCTCTTTACAGTTGTGGCCCGTTTCCACACAATCTCATTCCTAAAATTCACGGCCCCGAACACCGCATCCATGAGGAGCTTGAGGTAGTGGCTGGCGGTGGGATCGCAGTGGAGATAGATGGAGCCGGTGGGCCTTAGGACGCGGCGCAGCTCGACGAGGCGGGGAGCCATCATCGAGAGGTAAGCCATCATGTCGTTGCCGCCGAGGAAGGTGCGGAAGGCCATCATCACGTCGGCCGTCCTGCCGCCCGCGAGGATCGTCTCCTCGAAGGCACGCGACGCCGCCTCGTCCCAATGCCACGTATCCTCGAAGGCCATGATCTGCGCCGCCGCCCGCGCGCCCGACTGCTCGGCGAACAGCACGTTGTAATCCTGATTGCTTTTAAATGGCGGATCGAGATAGATGAGGTCCACCGTCTCATCCTTCACGTAGCGGCGCAGGATGTCGAGGTTGTCGCCGTAATAGAGAGTGTTTTCCATATCGGGTTTCCTCCGAAGGGAGGGGCGAATCTGGAGATTCGCCGCCGCGGGTATATCGGTCTCGCCCCGTTCATGGGGTACTAAGCAGGGTCTCATCCGATTCCGGGCATGCGGGGACGCAGGGTCTTTCGTACCATGCAGGCCGTAGGCGGCGGGTCAGATTCCAGGCATGCGGGGACGCAGGCCTCGGCGATTCTCTCCCTCCGCTTCGCGGGGGGAATAAGAGCCTATATCAAAATAACACTTGACGAGGAGGAGCCGATTTCAGTATCTTGCGGGCATCAAGGTTGAGGAGGTTGGATGTTCCGCAAGAGTTGGGTGTTATCGGAGGCGTTTTGGACGCAAGC